>DAHXMP010000345.1 GCA_027371665.1 Bacteroidota bacterium
AAAAATTATATTTTAAATTAAAGACAATGAATTAATTTGTATATCGTTAAAATTATTTTTTAATTATTTTTCTGATTTTGAATTAAAAGGCATTCTAATGGCTAAAGAGATTACGGAAATTGAATTGAAACAGGATTTAGGAGGAGTGGTTGACCCGGATTTAGGAATCACTCTCGAGGAACTTGATGCTGTCAAACAAATTAAAATTAATGACGGTCTAATCGAAGTTTTTCTTGAACTTACACAACCTATGCATTGGGTAGCAGGCAGAATTAATGACGCATGCAGCAAAGTGCTGAATCAGGTTGCCCCCGGTTATGAAAGTGAAATTTCATTCTCGGAAAAACTCAGGGATAATTCAGACAGGCAGATTCTGAAAAATGTAAAAAATATAATTGCTGTTGCTTCGGGAAAAGGCGGAGTTGGTAAATCTGCAGTCGCAGCAAATCTTGCCGGGGCATTGTCATTGAAAGGTGCGTCGGTCGGCATCCTGGACGGAGATGTTTACGGCCCCAGTCAGCCGACTATGTTCGGTTTAAGAGATGAGCAATTTAATGCTACAGAAACCCCGGATGGCAAAGTCTATGCATACCCTAACGAGAAATACGGCATCAAGGTAGCATCTATGGGATTTATTCTCAACCGTGATGAAGCAGCAATTGTCAGAGGACCGATGCTAGCCGGGTATTTTTCAATGCTTTTCGAGCAAATAGAATGGGGTCCGCTCGATTTTCTTATTTTTGATTTACCTCCCGGAACGGGTGACATACAATTAACATTAACCCAGAAAATTCCCCTGACCGGAGCTGTTGTCGTAACGACACCGCAGGAAATTTCCGTTGCCGATGTCAGGCGAAGCATTGCTATGTTCAAAAGAGTCAATGTCGATATTCTCGGAATCATAGAAAACATGAGCTATTTCACTCCACCTGAACTCCCCGATAAAAAATACAATATATTCGGTGAAGGAGGAGGAAAAACAGTTGCAAAGGAAAACGATATACCCTTTCTCGGCGAAGTGCCTCTCGATATAAGGATGCGTGAAGGCAATGACAGTGGACATCCGGTTGTGTTCGAAAATAACGCGCAAGCAGGAATATTTAAAAACATAGCTTTATCGCTTGTTTCCGAGATTCGCAAAAAAAATCATTCTTATAACGAAGCAGGAAGTATGGAAATTTCTATCTGAGAAAATGACAGACATTAAAGATATTGAAAAAGAAATTAACCGGCAGTTAAATGTTATCAGGCCTTATCTGAAAGAAGACGGAGGAGATGTCGAATTTGTAAGGTTTGAGGAAGAAACTGCCGTAGCTGAACTGAGGTTACTTGGAGCCTGCAAAGACTGCCCGCTTTCAGTTATGACACTAAGGGCAGGAATAGAAAGATATCTTTTGAGCCGAATCCCTGAAATAAAACGGATAGAAGCGGTTAATTGAATTTTTTAAAACAAAGAAATAATCGTAATTTTGCAATTCTATATCGGGCAGATAGTTCAGTCGGTATAGAACGCCTGCCTTACAAGCAGGAGGTCGGGAGTTCAAATCTCTCTCTGCCCACAATAAGCAGAAGTGGCGGAATTGGCAGACGCGCTGGACTCAAAATCCAGTGAGCTTCAAAACTCGTGTGGGTTCGACTCCCACCTTCTGCACATTTATTTATTGTAATTAATTTTAATATATAGTACTTACAAAATCCAAATATTAATTACATACATATTACATACACTTTTAGTAAAAATCCAGTCAATTTTTAGTAAAAAAAGTTGGACGGTTAGGATGGTTAGGATTGTTAGAATAACAAACATATTATAGCATTAGGTTTGTTGTATGATTTGTATAAAAAACCAATTTTTCGTGTAGTGTAAAGTATAAATATTACACTAATTCTTTTACACCATTACACTATTCAAGTTTTAAAGGATTATGCTGAATAATTGGTAAAAAGTTGGAAAGAAAACACTTATAATTTTTATTTAAGAAATGATATTAAGCATAATAAATAATTAGTTATAGACAATGGAATAACGGAGTATAAACATATAGAAGAAAATTAATGTCAATAATTTAATTACAAATATTCTTAACCTAATTTATATAATTTAATTTGAAATTTTATTATTTCCAAATCAATATAAGTGTAAAGTATAAAAATTACACTAATTAATTTACACTATTACACTATTCAAGTTTTATTACAACTTGTTCAATGGTCTTTTCAAAATCGTCATAATCCATAATGCTATTGCTGTGTATTATCGTTTTACCAGTGTAATACTTATAATTACCTTTTTCCTTTTCTAACTGTGATTCAAGATAATCTTTCAATTGTAAAAGGTCTTTCATTGACATTGATGTTACATCTTGCTTTTCAAGTGCTGTATAAATCTCTTTCAACTTTTTTGAAAGTGTTTCAACTTTTTCCTTTGATGTTAGTTTGAATTTGTCTAAGACAGATTGCATTTCAGAAAATTCAGCATTTGCTATTTCTTGATAAAGTTCATCTTTCCATTTCAACAAAGTGGGTTTTGAAATATTTAGTTCAGCACTTATCTTATCATAAGAAAGTCCTTTTGCTCTAAGCTCAATGAACTTTGATTTTTGTTCAGCGTCTTTCATTATTCAGTCCTTTTATATTTATTAAAAATAAATTAATTTTGTACTGTTAAACGGTTGCTCAAAAAGTTTAACATATAAGGACTGGTGAAGGGTTTCTTTACCAGTCCTTTTTATATTGGTATTTCATTTCCATTAATTATATATTTTCTATCGTCAGCGTCTTTGATTATTAAATTATAGTTCATTAATTGTTTAATAATTTTTTTTGCATTATCAGGTGTCTTACTATAAAATTTTGCATATTCATTGCAAAAATCTGAATATGTCATGCTGCCAGTACCAATAATGGTTTTTGCAATATCAATTAATTTTTCTTTTCTTATTACCTCTTTATCTGGATTTATTAACAAGTGATTCTTTTCGTCATCAAAACTGATAAAATTGTAATGTAACCAGTCTTGATAATTTATTTCAATAATCATTACTTTGTCGTCTTCACAAACATTTCTGTTTTTGACCTGTTTAATATAACGTTTGTTTACGTCCAGTGAGCTTTTCCCTAACATTATAGCATTATCAATAAAGTTATGAATAAGACTTGACCCTGAAATATCGTATAATTCCAATGGTCTTGTTTCTTTAATTTTTGGTGTATGAGCAAGTAAAAGAATTGATACGTCTTTTAATCTTTTCAGCATTGTCAAATCTTTCATTATTTGTAATGCTGTGTCAGGGTCTTGTAAACTTCTTAGTGCAATTGCTGTCATATTGTCTATGATAATAACACTTGCACTGGTTTTATCAATATCATTTAGCATAATTTCAGTATTGAATCTACCTTCATTTTTTATTAGTATATCTGTGATGTCTGGACGTAAAAAATTTTCAGGCGGTTCATAGTTGAAAAATCTTTTCTTAATATTTCTTTCGTTAAGCTCAAAATCATAATACAAAACTTTTTGTGGTTCAGTTTCGTTTTCTTGATTAAGAATCGGTATTCCCTTTGCTATACCGTCAGCAATTTGATAAGCTAATATCGTTTTACCAAATCCTGTTTTACCGGCAAGAACACTAAGTTCACTGGTCTGAAAAAAAGTCCCAAACATCATTTTCATATCTGTTTTCATTTTA
>DAHXMP010000380.1 GCA_027371665.1 Bacteroidota bacterium
TAGAATAAGAAACAATCCATTGTTCACCTGCAATTTCAATAATCCTTGCAGAGATGCTTGCATTAATTATGTTCTTATCTTTATCGAACATTTCAGCTTCAAACTCATCAACTTTTCCGTAATTTTTCAGTTTTCTCACCCATGAAATTCTGTCTTCGTGATTTACCCATAAATTTAATCCTAGAGTTGTGCTCCCTATAGATTCGTCCCTTGTAAATCCAAGTATTTTAGTGAAAGCATCGTTTATATTTAATATCTGTCCGTCTGATAACCTTGTAATAATTACAACGTCAGGGCTCATTGAGAATGCTTTGAAAAACTTTTCTTCGCTCAATTTCAAAGATTCTTCGGCTTTTATTCTGTCAGTTATGTCTCTATTAATATATGCAATCCAAAAACCGTCTTTACGGGGTATGGGGAAACAATACTGTTCAACCCATATTTTAATACCCGAAAATGTCTGAACGGATTTTGTTATATTTTTATTTAGCCAGTCTGCTTCTCCTTTTTCGAGAGCTTCTAATGTCCTGTTTTTATATTCTTCCTTCTTATCAATATTTCTTTTCCCCTGCTCTGTTAGCAGATAGAGCAAATCCCAATTAAATTTACCTATGGCTTCGGCTTTCTTAATCCCGAAAATATTTTCGGCACCTTTATTCCATTCAATTATCCTGCCGTCCTCATCTATTAAATGAATCGAGTCTGAAGTATGCGATATTATTGCCCTCATCATGTGCTCACTCTCATACAGCAGGTTTATCGCCTTTTTCTCCTTATTTATGTCCCTGAATGATATGATGTATCCCGAAATTATATTTTTTTCATCCTTAATACAGGAACCGGCTACCGAAACCAGGGTTTCTTTGCCTTCCCTCGAAACGAGGATAATATTTGCATAATTAATCTGCCTGTTATTTTTTATTTCTTCGGTAATATCAATTTCAATATCCAATTTTGTGAATTCGTTTTGAATCCGTAAAATTTCTTTTAGTTTTCTGCCTATAGCTTCTGAATATTTATAATCAGTCAGGTCTTCTCCGTTTGGATTTATATTTACAACTATTCCGTTCACATCTGTAATTATTATTCCCTCTGCTATTGAACGAAGAGTAACAGACAGGTTATTGTTGCTTTCTTTCAGATTTATAAGAAATTTATCTCTTTTTCTTATCACTCTGTAAAAAACAAATCCAAACGATATAATTAATGAAAATGTTATTATCCTGTTATAAATCTCAAAGACTGATACATTAAAGAATAAGACATTTACGAATGATTGGGTAGGATAGAAAAAAAGATTATCGAAAAAAGAATCCAATAACCATGATGTTATACATAAAACAATGACAACAGCAAATATTTTATAAATTGTTTTCAAATTTAATGAATTTTAAAAATTATCAACGGTTTATTTAATAAACTATAAAAAATTATCAAAAATTTAAAGAAATTTATTTAATTCTTTATAATTATTTCTTCTGATTGATTAATATTTTTTCTAATGAATATTTGTCGTTAATTTTGAAACTAATACTTTTTTTACAATCTGGCATTAATAAAATGAACATTTTACTTATCGGCAGCGGCGGAAGAGAACATGCAATTGCAAGAGCATTACACTTTTCATTATCAACAGACAGGTTGTATTCTTATCCGGGGAATCCCGGTATTTTTAATTATGCTTTGGGTTCCAATCTAAATTCTTTAGATTCTTCTCTAATAATCAATTTCTGTAAAATGAATGAGATTGATTTAGTTGTTATCGGGCCCGAACAGCCTCTTGCCGAAGGTATTGCAGATAAGTTGAGAAACAAGGGTATTAACGTTTTCGGGCCTTCGCAAAATGCAGCAAGACTGGAATCCTCAAAGGGCTTTGCCAAAGATTTTATGCTTCGTAACGGAATTCCAACTTCAAAATTCGGTAAATTTACGATTGACCATCAATCCGATGCCCACTCCTTTATTGATGCTTCTGCCCTTCCAATAGTGTTAAAAGCCGACGGGTTGGCTGCCGGCAAAGGAGTAATCATTGCCGAAGATTACGGGACAGCTCACGACGCTACAAATTCAATGTTCGGAGGTTTATTTAAAGAAGCAGGAGAAACAATTGTAATCGAAGAATTTCTTTACGGCCAGGAAGCTTCTATCCTTGCGATTTCAGACGGGAAAGACTTCGTAACCTTAGCTTCATCCCAGGACCATAAGCGTGTTCTCGATGGGGATTTGGGAAAGAACACAGGCGGCATGGGCGCTTATGCACCAGCACCACTCGTAACGAATGATGTTTTTAATAAAGTAAGCGAAAAAATATTAAAACCCACAATAGAGGGTATGTTTACCGAAGGAATGCCATTTGTCGGTTGTCTTTATGCGGGCTTAATGATTAACGAAGGCGAACCGAATGTCGTAGAATTTAACGTCAGGTTCGGCGACCCGGAAACGCAGGTTGTTTTATCGGTATTTGACGGCGATTTTGCCGGATTGCTTTATTCGGCAGCTATAGGAAATTTGGACAAAAGTTGTATAAAAAACATAGCCAACGGTTTTGCATGCTGTGTGATTCTCTCTTCGCAGGGCTATCCCGATTCTTATGAAAAAGGATTTGAGATAAGTGGCATTGAAGAAGCCGAGAAACAAGGAGCTATTGTTTATCATTCGGGTACAAAACTTAAAGACGGGAAATTGCTAAGCGATGGAGGCAGAGTGCTCGGTGTTACAGGTCAGGGCAGTTCACTGTCTCTTGCAATTAGCAATGCTTACGATTCAGTAAGCAAAATACATTTTGAAAACATGTACTTCAGAAAAGATATTGGCAAGAAAGCTATACAATAATCTCTTACTTAACCAGCTTAGCCGCTTCGTCAACCAGCCCGATACGGCTGAGATAGCGTCCATATAGAGTTTTGTAACCTTTCACACCCGGTTCAATATCGAGGGCTTCCCTGTATGAATCAACTGCACGGTTCATAATATTAGCATCTTCATAATAGGCTGCAAGTATCATTAATGCAGCGGCGTCCTTTCCGCTTTCCATTGTCTCTTTTATCGGCTCTGTGTCTTCCCTGACCTGTTCCTTCTGTCTTTCCGTCATCCTGTTTATGCAGTTCTGGTCTGAGCTAATATCCCCGCTTTTGACATACCAATAATAATTGATTCCCGGTTTTAATCCGGCATTATCGAGATTGATGGTAACACTTGTATCAGATGTTTTTGTTGTATAAACTTCATTGTTATTTATATCAATGATTTTAAATTCATAGACAGAGACATTAGGATTTTTATACCAGTCGAAAGTCAGCACGGAATCAATCACATAAGATGTTCTTGGCAGCTTTGCATAAATGTACTCCTTATTACTTCTGAACAGGAAATCCATAGTTTCATTCAATCCCGAATATTTTGACAAGTCTGTACCTGTCATACCGGACAATGTATTTGCATAATTCACATTTCCACCGGTAGCCCTATCCACAGCACCTGTTGTTTCCATATTGCGATGATAATTCTTCGAGGCGAGAATATCATCGCCCGAACCGATTTCA
>DAHXMP010000381.1 GCA_027371665.1 Bacteroidota bacterium
AGAAAAGAATTTAGAATTATTCACACATCCCTTTATCCCATCTTATAGAGTGGAAATAAATTAATGGTAAATAATTTTAAAAGTTATAAATTTATTAAAATATAATTTTTCTGAATCCTGTTTCGCTAAAGCAATAATAAAGTATCCGGCAGAATTTTATTGTTTTCCGTCTGTCTTTTACTTGTTATTGAGCAAGGCTCTCACAAACGTTGACTGCATGCGGTGAACGAGTGAACGGGAGAACCTGTCGAGCTTTTCAAACGATTTTTCCGATAATTGCTCCTGGTATTCCTTAAGCAAATCCTGCCTGATAAGCTCGAATTTTTCGGCATATGGTTCGAGAATTTTATCGTTTTGGGATTCAGACCATGCCTGGAACAATTGCACTTCGTCTTCGATGTACTTTTCAGCTATTGGGATTGATTCGAGCTGTGCCTTGTTCTGTTCGGATAAATAATCCTGGAGATTTCCAATGTCAAAATATTTTATTTGAGCGGGCAAAGAGCTATTGTCAATATCTCTCGGCACAGCCATATCAACGATTAATCTTAGATTTTTGTTCTGTTGAGCTATGCCATTTAATAAATCTGAAGATATTATTGAACCGGGGGCACCGGTACAAGAAAATAAAGCATCGGATTCGGAAAGAGCCTGGTTGACATCATCGAGGCTGATTGCTTTTCCCCCGTATTGGTCGGCGAGCATTCCGGCTTTAAACAATGTCCTGTTAACAAAAATGAAATTCGTAAAACCTGCATCCTGCAGTTCACCGGCTAAAAGCTTTGTGTTTTCATTCACGCCGATAATTGTTATCTTATTATTTTTTTTGAGATTGCCAAGCATTATTTGCGAAGCAACTCCGCTGACGGACTGCTTACCCGAACCAATTGAAGTATTTGTCCTGACGTTCTTTCCTGCCCTGAATGCGGCATGAAAGAGCTTGTGCAATACTTTCTCGCAGGTTTTTGCTTCGCAGGCTACGCTGTATGCTTCCTTTACCTGTCCCTGGATTTGGTATTCACCTAGAACGAGTGATTCCATGCCGGATATGACCCTGAATAAATGTCTTGCCGCATCAGTTGATTCTTTTATATAAAAAAGCCTGTCAAAATCCGATGTATCAACTACACGTATAAAATAAAATTTCTTCAAAATATCAACAGGATTGTGGTCCTTCTCAATGACGAAATAAAATTCGAGCCTGTTGCATGTAGTAACAATGGCAATTCCTTCCACACCACCCTGCTCAAAAAACCATTTAAGGATTTGCGGCATTTCTTTCTTCCCGATTTGATATTTTTCCCTTTCCGCAATAGCAGAGGTTTTGTAGCTTATACCTGCAATATATAAATATGTTTCTTTTTGTTCCATTTATCTAAAATTCAAATTTATAACTTTTAAAATTATTTACCATTAATTTATTTCCACTCTATAAGATGGGATAAAGGGATGTGTGAATAATTCTAAATTCTTTTCTCAATCTTCCTTCTCATCCAAAATAGCATTCGCAAGCTGGATACCTCCTCCGAGATAGCATACATCTTTAAATCCGTTATTCATAAACGTTTTCGCGGCTTCGTAAGAACGGGGCCCTTTCTCGCAGACAATAAGTAAAGGCTCGTCTTTTTTATATTCATCAATATGTTTACGGTATTCTGCAATAGGGTAATTGGTACCGGCTGAAGTCTCGCCGTCAATTTCCACTAATTCTCTAACGTCAAGAACTTTTCCACTGAACTTGTCATATTGTAAAGGACTCAGACATCTTACGCCATCACATTCCTGGGCTAAAGCCATTGCCCCCATGAAATTCAGGGGATTAATCGGGCTTGAATGTGGAGGTGTATAAGCATGTTCAACATCGAGCAAATCCTTTATCGTTCCACTTTTCTGAGCCAGAGCAGTGAATACATCAATATATCTCGTAACCTCTCCCATTCCTGCAAGCTGCAAACCGATGAGCTTCAAAGTAACTTTCTCATAAATCAGTTTTCCAAACAAAGTTTTCGCTCCGGGATGATAATCGGGCATGTCATGCCATGTACCCCAAACAGCTGAGTAATCAATCTTTTGTTTCTTTGCTGAAGCCTCATTCAATCCCGCCTGTGCTATTATTAAGCCGAATACTTTAATTGAATTTGCACCGACTGCACCTTTAAATGCAGAGCCTATACCTGCAATTGATTCTGCAATTACCCTGCCCTGGCGGTTTGCAAGCGAACCAAGTGGAAAGAAAGCATTTTTCCCGGTAATTAGATTTTTAATTTCAACACAATCCCCTGCAGCCCATACATCCGGTAGATTAGTCCGCATTTGTTCGTCAACGATAATACCGCCGAGTTGTCCAATATTAATTCCGATTGATTTTGCCAACTCAACTTCAGGTTTTAACCCAGGGCAGAGAAAAACATAGTCAGACTCGATAGTATCACCGGAACTGAGTTTTACTAAAGACAAATCATTCTTTATATCAATTTTTTCGGCATGAGAATCAGGAAAAACTTTTATATCATTTTTTATTAAGGTTTTCTCGAGTAAAGCAGACACTTCTTTGTCGAGTGTATTCGGCAGTAACCTGTCCTGAAGTTCTATTATATATGTTTCGATTCCCCAGAGGCTGACAAGTGCTTCGGCAAGCTCACAGCCAATGTATCCACCTCCAATGATAACCACCCTGCCGACTTTACCCGTTTGTGCAAGTTCCCTGAACTTTTTTGCATCAAGCGGATTGTGGAAATTTGAAATTCTTTCCGATTCGGGGCAGGGAAATGGCGGCTGAACAGGCTTTGCACCCGTACATATAACAAGCTTGTCAAAATTTAAAGTAAGTTTCTCATTGCTTTTCAGATTCAGACATTCGGCAGAGCGATTTGCATAATCAATTTTTTCAACGATTGTTTCTGTTAATGCTTCTATATCTTTTGCTTCTTTGAAATAATCTGCATCCCTGACGGTACCCCAGGAAGTTTTTGCCAAATCGAGAAAACCGTCAACTTCTCCCGAAGCATAAAGCGGCATACCGCAAGTGCCGTAAGAAAGGAAAGATTTTTTTTCGATTATTTTTACTTCAAAATCAGGTTTGATCCTTTTCAGCCTTGCCGCCGTTTTGCATCCCGCAGCCATACCGCCGATTATTAATACTTTTTCCATGTTCCATAATATATTAGTCATCTGAAGAAAAATTATTAAATTAATGTCCGGCAAAAAAGGGCAAGTTACATTCTGTAACCAATAATAATATTTTTGTTGTTTATTGTATGTTATACATTTAGTTAATAATTGTTCTTAATTTTCAATTTAATAATTTGAAATTTTCAATAAATATTTAATTTAAAATAATCGAATGAACACTTTATAGGAGTTTATAATTGAGAGGAAAAGACGATTGTATCCGTTCAAATGCCATCAGAAAAAATAATTAGAGAAAGGATTTCATACCAAAATGCTTTCAATGAGATAATTACACACCCCTTTATCCCATCTTATAGAGGGGAAATTCTAAGGTTATATTTTTATCTATGTAAGCGTAATGGTATCAACAATATTATTTATGAAAAAAATTAAAAATTATTTTGTTCCCGGAAAATTAATATGAAAAAATTCGTTTACCTTTTTATCTTTTTAACATTTACTTTTATTTCTTATGCACAGCAGAACTTCGATTATCTCATGCCAAAGCCGCGTGCAGCATATATAAGAGAAATATATTCGGGCTTATTTTTTCTTAACAACAAAACAATATATTTAAGTCCTCAAAATCCTGCATACAGGCAGGCTTACGAGCTTAACCAGGAACTAAGGAACAGAAGCCTCGATACTTTGACGATTGGTTTCTGGGATGAGTCAGATACTCTCGTAAACGGTATTGTTCTCGGAACGACAGATAGTTTTATCAATAATTTATTTGAGCATGTCCCCGACCAGCCGGTTTCAATCAGCGATTCTTATCCCGGCAAAGAAGGATATATTCTCGATATAATGCCCAGTCAGGCAATAATTGCCGGCTGTGACTCAACCGGCTTGCATTACGGGATAACTACTTTTTTGCAATTGCTGGATAGTATGAGAAACGACAGGTCATTGTTTGCATGCAGGATTATTGATGCACCGGAGTTTCCCGTTAGGTGGTTTTATTACCCGACAAATCACCTTGTTGACGCAAACATAAATCTGGAAAAGAAAATTTGGCTCGAGGCATCATCATACAAGCTTAACGGTGTTCTTCTCACGGATTCCAAATTCAGTTTTATGTGGTATTTCAAAGATACACCGAAATATTTCGATTCACTTTTATCGGTTAAAAAGTATGCTCATGATAAATATCTGAAAATTGTTCCGGGGATTTTTCCTTTCGGTTATTCCAATGATTTATTGTTCAATGACCCGAACCTTGCTGCAGGACTGCCTGTAAAAAACCAGCGATTCGTAATCGAGGGGGATACCGGTAGGCTGATTTCCAAAACAATTGTTACATTGTCAAATCCCGGTTTTGAAAATCACAACGGAAATAATTTCCCGGGTTATGGCTGGATTGACAATCCCGGGCAGAAAAGCTTTGCCGACACAAAGATTAAACATTCGGGAAATGTCAGCATCAGGTTTGAGAATTTTCAGAATTTCTACCCTAATAGTCCGAATGCACGTATTTATTACAGGGCAAAAGTCGAACCTTATACCCTGTATCATGTTTCTGCATGGGTGAAGACACAAAATCTCCAGGCTGACGATTACCCGCATATCACGATACTTGGGAACAAGGGAAGCTCCCTCAATTTTACTAATATTGATGTCCCATGGACTACAGACTGGAAGAAAGTTGACATAACATTTAATTCTCTCGATAATGATACGATAGGTTTTTACTGGGGAGTCTGGGGTGCCCGAAGCGGGAAAATCTGGTGGGACGACTTGCTCATCGAAGAAGTTCCTTTTGTTAACATGGTCAGAAGGCCCGGTGCACCGATTAGTGTTGATAATCCCAATCTTGACGGTCCGATTAAAGAAGGTGTTGATTATGACACTCTTATAGACCCGAAAATGGGCGTTATTCCCTGGCCCGGAAGCTATAATCCTTATCATCAGCCTCCGACATTCAGAATCAAGCAAAACGGAAGGCTGAATAACGGAGACACGATTTATATTTCATACTACCACACTGTCGTTATTTACGATGGGCAGGTCATGTGTTCAATGTCCGAACCGCAGACTTATCAAATTTCGGAACAGATTTTCAAATCTCTCGACAGTCTACTCGACGCAGATACTTACTTTATGAGCCACGATGAAATCAGAGTTTTGAACTGGGACTATGCAGACCGGCAGAGGCTATTGACACCCGCACAAATCCTTGCTGATAATGTAAACAAATGCTTTGATATAATTCATAAGTACAAACCGAATGCAGATATCTGGGACTGGACGGATATGTTCGATGAATTTCACAATGCAGTCTCCGGGAATTATTACCTTGTGAACGGCGATTTAAGAGGCAGTGCGGATTTGATTCCAAATTCAATCGGAATGGCAAACTGGAATACAGGCAATCATGATTCCAGCCTTGCTTTTTTCAACAGGAAGGGTTTCAGGCAAATTTCCGCTCCTTATTATGACGCAGGAGTGAGCCAGATTAGACAATGGAAGCAATGGACAAAAACCACGCCTGATTTTCTTGGCATGATGTACACGACATGGGCGGCTGATTACAGCAACCTGGAAGCATTCTCGGAGTATTGCTGGAACCATCCTCCGTATATTTATCATGAACCTCCCTACGATGTCGAGCCGCAAGGAACTTTGAATCTGAGTGTAATTATAAGAGGCGATAGCTGGGATAATACATGGAAGCTTGACAAGGCGGCAATTCATTATATCATTGATGGTAACAAGGAAGATTCTGTAACTTTTAATCCGGAACCCGGCATCGTTAAGACTATTCCATTAAATCTGCCGGATAATAATAAAACTTTAAAATATTATATCACGGCTTCTGACACGAACGGCTGGGTGAGCAGGGTTCCTTACGGTGATGACAAATACTATATACTTGGGAATTTCCCGGCATCGGTTGAACGGGGAAACATTCAGGAAATTAACAAATTGATAATTGAACCGAATCCTGCAATTTCTCAAAACGAGGTAAATGTTATATGGGAATCACAGGGGAATGGAGCAGTTCAAATTAGTGTCGAAGATATTTTCGGCAGAATGATGCAGAATAAACAATTTTCAAATTACTGTTCAGGTGAGCAAAAATGCAGGCTGGACATATCGCAACTGCCTGCCGGTGTATATTTTGTTACCATGAAAAGTAAAAATCGAATCAATGTTTCAAAATTTGTGAAGTATTAAATTCATTAAAATTGTGTTTAGTTCGTTTTGTATAATGCTTTTAATCACAAAATTCAAAAAGTGAAATGACAAAAATTTTTAACGGGTACGGGATACATTTATCTTCTTATCTTGTAGCAATAATATCGTTTTTATTTTTCGTTGGTCTGAGCTTTCTTCTCGAAATCTTTTTCGTGAAAGTTCTGAAACAGCTTGCAAAGCGAACCAAAACAAATATTGACGATGAGATTATTGCAGTTCTTCACAGGCCCTTTATTATTACTCTTATTCTTGTAGGGCTTTTAATCATAAGAGCCGACTTGAATCTGACGGATAAAATATTTTTAATATTCAGCAGAATTTTATATACACTTATAACTTTGATATGGACATTTGCTGTCATCAGAATTACGGGAATCATAATAAAAAATTCAGTTAACAGAATTTCCTCAAATACAGGACTTAGCAGGGATATAATACCATTCCTGTCAAATTTCCTAAAGTTTGCAATTTTCGGAGCAGGCGTTACTGTCATACTTGCCATATGGAAGTTTGATGTTACGCCCCTCGTGGCATCGGCGGGAATAGCAAGTGTCATTCTTGCATTAGCGGCTAAAGACACCGTGGCAAACTTTTTCGGCGGCATAAGCATTTTCATTGACAAGCCTTACAGAATCGGCGATTATATAGAGCTTGACCAGAAAGAGCGCGGCGAGGTTGTGGACATCGGCATAAGAAGCACGAGAATTAAGACCCGTGACGACATACTAATATCGATTCCAAATTCAATCATAGCCAATTCAAAAATAATTAATGAAAGTGCCCCGATTCAGAATTTTCGCGTCAGGATACCTATTGGAGTTGCTTACGGCAGCGATATCGATTTACTCGAACAAACCTTAATTGAAATTGCTGAAAAAAATGAAAATATAATACAGAAACCGGAGCCGAGAGTAAGGTTCAGGCAGTTTGGCGATTACAGCCTTAATTTCGAGCTGCTCTGCTGGGCGAAGGAACCTGCACTGAGAGGCTTAACAGTTCACCAGCTCAACAAAGCCATATATAAGAAATTCAATGAGCTCGGTATCGAAATTCCTTTCCCCCAGCAGGATTTGCATATAAAAGGGAATCCTCCTCAAAATTTTTTGAAGTGAGTAGTAAAAATTTTCTGATTTGAATAATAAATTTTAGTAGAAGCGTCAAAGTATGCTTTTATTTTAATTCGGGTAATTAATTATAGTGTTAATTTTATTACGGAGGTTTGTAATAAATTCGCTTACAGTTAAACCTGTTCCAAATCCAAAATCATTATTTGGGTCTTGTACTATACCATTTATTATAGGATACATTGAATAAGTTATAGAACCAGTGTTTACAGGTGTAAAATAATAATATGTAGATGTACTATCCCAGCATATTAATCTTGGCCTAAGGAAAACAATATATTCCATATTCTTTTTTGTTAATTGCTTTCCTGTTGAATCCATTAAATATGGCCCATAAGGGGCCCCTCGATGCCATTGTATTGTATATTGAAATTGAAGACAAGAACCAGGCAATGCAGGTTGATAAGATAATATTTTATTTTTATTTATATTTTTTATGTCATGTCCAATTATATTTAAATCATGACATTCAGGTATAACTTTACCTTTTATTGTATCAATTATTTGACACTCTGCAATAGCAATTTCCATGTTACTATCAACATCGGTTACCTGCACTCTTCTTATTGTATCAATAATATTCACATGTGCAATAAAAAAAGAAGCAGAGAGAATATAATCAATAAATGGTTGATTGGACATTTTTGTCAATTGTGAATAAATTAATTGTTCTGCATTATCAGTAAATAATTTATAAGTGCTTTTTTCATGGGAAAGATATAAATAAAAATCTATTGGATTATAGTCTTCAATTAAATACATAAACTTTTTCATATATTTTAAAGTATCATTATCCGTTTGTCTTCGCATAAACTCAGTCATTTGTTTCCTATCAAATTGTTTAAAAACGCTATCAGCAACCAAATAACCAAGTAATACATTATAAGGCATTGATGGTGAAAGTGGCGGCATATCGGCATCTGTTAATTTAATAGTGGTATCGGATAATCCCACTCTATTAGGTTCACACGGTATTGATTGTGAAAAAGCAGGAATTGAATTAATAGAAAGGATTGAAAACATACAAAAGGCAAAAATTAATTTCATCATTGCATCATCTTTTAATTGATATTTGAACAAATAATAATTTAACCTAAAAAAATATTTAAATATGCAATTAAAATTTGATTAATTTAATTTATTCTTATTTCGATAAGTCTTTAATAATGCACTTTTAACTGCTGAAACATTTGACAAGCGGTTATGAGATTTTACATCTTTACGGTTATTATGACTGTGGAGATAAAATTGGTGTAATCGAGCAGGGTTTTGACGATGCAATATCTATAATTAAAGCATTAAAGCCGTTCTCAAAGAATGGTGTGCAAATAAAGTACAGGGACACGACTAACCGTGTCCCTTCATATCAACTAACCTTCAATTGCCTTCTTACCGAAAGAGCTATTTTATATAAAACAGTAATAATCAAAGCACCGAGGGCATAGATGCCTATGGAAATAGTTACCTCGGGTAAAGTGGGCCAGTAATCGGGGACATAGCCGAGAGTCGAAGGAATGAAGCCCGTAACGACCATTCCAAGTCCTTTGTCGAGCCATATTGAAAGAAATACACTTGCAGATGCTATTACGAGTAATTTTTCATTATTCCTGTATTTTGGTGTTACAAGCAAAATCAATGACACAACAGCAAGTATTGTCGAGAGCCACATCCAGGGGACAAGCCTGTAATTTCCGTCGAGTCCGAAATATAAATACTTGAAATGCTCCGCATGTCCCGGTATTCCGCTGTAAAGAGCGGTAAATATTTCCATCAGCAGGAAAAAAACATTAAGAAGCATTGCATAAGTAGCTATGATTGCAAGCTTTTGGATGGGCTGATAGCCAACGTCGAATTTCGTCGTTCTTCTCAGCATCATACAAAGCAAAATAAGCAATGCCGGGCCTGCCGAAAAAGCAGTAGCGAGAAACCGGGGTGCCATAATCGCGGAAAGCCAGAAGGGCCTTGCCGCCAAGCCCTGGTATAGAAATGCCGTTACCGTATGAATACTAACTGCCCACGGGATTGATAAAATAATAATCGGTTTAATCCATTTTGGAGGGTGCATGCCTTTTTTCTCTGCATCGAGAGTTACCTGGCTGATTAATACATTCAAAACCAGGTAGCCGCCGAGAGACATAGCATCCCAGAACATCAGCGAATGAGGCGTTGGATAAAGAAACATATTTAACATTCTCAAAGGCTGCCCCATGTCGGCAAATATAAAAGTCATACACATAATTACAGAACCGACCGCAAGAAACTCGCCCAGAATCGTGATTTTGCCGAACTCTTTGTAATTATGAAGATAATATGGCAGAACAACCATAACGGCTGATGCCGCCACGCCTACGAGGAAGGTAAACTGTGCTATATAAAATCCCCATGTTACATCCCTTCCCATACCTGTTATTCCCAAACCTGTATTCATCTGGTATATAAACGTGATTGTGCCGATGCCGATTAATATGAGCAGGATAATTATCCACGTCCAATACTTTTTACTTCCTGAAAACGCATTTTCTAACATAATTTTCCTCTCATATTATATAATAAATTTCAGGCTGAGTGCCAAGTTCAGGCTTTCGCCTTATAGTAAATCTTTTATTCAGTATTTCCCTAATTTCGGAATTTGGGTCTTCGAGGTTGCCGAAAGTCATAGCCTTAACCGGGCATGCTTCGACACATGCAGGAAGCAAACCCCGGGATAATCTTTCCTCGCAGAAATTGCATTTTTCGACTACACCTCTTTCCCTCGTAGGAAAATCGGGATTGAGTTGCTTGATATGAGGTCTTGGGTCTCTCCAATTGAAGCTCCTCGAACCGTAAGGGCATGCTGCCATGCAATAGCGGCAGCCGATGCACCTGTGCCAGTCCATCATGACGACACCGTCTTCACGCTTCCATGTTGCCTGTGTCGGGCAGACATTAGTGCATGGTGGATTATCGCAATGGTTGCAGAAAAGTATAGCGGGATTGTTCTTTACATCATCCGGCACAAAATAATTTTCCTGTTCGACAAAAGCGTGATTGAATTTTTCTTTCCATATCCATTTAATTTCATCTTTTGAATTTCCCATGTCGGGAATGTTGTGGGCATAGTCGCAGGCTTGGATGCACTTTGTACAGCCAGGCAATTCGCGGCATTTCTTTAAGTCAATAACCATAGCCCAACGCTTGCCTGCTAAAGTTGCCGATGGTTTTGATATTACGTTTTTGGCAAGCACTTTCAGTGTTCTTCTTCCTGCTATTCCGATAGCTGCAGCACCTCCTGCAATAGCTAAAAATTTCCTTCTGTCTATACTCATCGTTCAACCTCCTTCTTAATGAGAGACGGGTCAATATGGCAGTTCCAGCAGTATGGCTGCACATCGAGGTAATTGTGGCACTTATCGCAAAATTCCGCTTTATGATGACAATTCAAACAGGTTTTTGTCAAGCTCATTTCTGCTCTGTGCCCGTTAATTTCGAAATATTTTCCGTCTGATGTTTTCAAATACCTGTAATTCTGCCTAACGACCATATTACGCCATGTATTTAACATCTCCATATGATAATCCTTCATGTAGCTTTTACTTTCAACGCAAGTGCCTGATGCAGGCAGTTTCGGGTCAGGCCGGTAAGTTCCCTCTCCGGATGACAGGTTCAAAAGCAAAGGCGATGTAAATAATAAAACAAAAATTATGATTCCTATTATCACTTTTCCTGTGTCGTACATTCTATATATCCTCCTTCCCGGGTAAAGGATTATTTCTCAAATCCGTTAACCTCTCCTTTTCTCCTTTCATTACGAGAGCATTGCCGACAAGCTCGTGCAAGCCTCCGACCTCGACTCCCGGCACCCAATATTGAAGTAATGGAGGAAGGGTAGCTTTGTCAATTGCACAAATGCAAACGAGAAGATTTACTCCGTCCTTCTCTGCAACATATTTTACTGCATTTGCCCTTGGGAAACCTCCCCGCATTCTCATCTCGAAATTCTCCTCCGTGCCGAGCCCGGCTCCGCTGCCACAGCAGAATGTCTGTTCACGAATCGTGTTATCGGGCATTTCCGTAAAATTATTTACTACATGCCTTAAAATATATCTCGGCTCTTCGAGCAGTCCCATAGCCCTCGATGGATTGCATGAATCGTGGAATGTCGCATGCCAGTGATTGTTCCTGCTTGGGTCGAGTTTCAATTTATTGTTCCTGATTAAGTCTGAAGTAAATTCGGTTATATGCACCATTTTTGTTGAACGTGCATTCTCAAAAACCGTCCCTGTGAATGGAGATTTTGGAACTTCGAGAAAATCGGCGGGTCCGTTGAGCGTATCCATATATTGATGAAGAACACGCCACATATGTCCGCACTCGCCCCCGATAATCCATTTCACACCGAGCCTCTTCGCTTCAGAATAAATTTTTGAATTCAGTGTTTTCATCAACTCATGCGATACGAAAGAGCCAAAATTGCCGCCTTCGGATGCATATGTCGAAAACGTGTAATCCAGCCCGATTTCATGGAAGAGGGCTAAGTAACCGAGAAGAGTGAAATAATGCGGCTCTCCGAAGTAATCGGCAGACGGCACAACGAACAATACTTCAGCTCCTTTTTTGTTTATCGGTGCTTCAACTCTTATGCCTGTCAAATCGTAAAGGTCGTCAACCGCAAAATCAATCGAATCCTTAAACCCGTGAGGCTGAATGCCGAGATGGTTGCCCGTCCTCTGGCAATTTGCAACGGGAGTCATTACCCAGTCAATATTCACACCGATAAGGTTCATAAGCTCCCTTGCGAGAATCGTAATTTCCGCAGTGTCAATACCATAAGGGCAGAACACAGAACACCTGCGGCATTGCGTGCATTGATAAAAGTAATAAAACCATTCTTTTAAAACGTCGAAAGTCAATTCCCTTGCCCCAGCCATCTTAGCCATTAGCTTGCCTGCCAGGGTAAACTCTTTCCTGTAAATTGACCTGAGAAGTTCGGCTCTCAGAACGGGCATGTTTTTCGGGTCGCCCGAGCCGAGGAAGAAATGGCATTTATCAGCACAGGCACCGCACCTGACACAAATATCCATGAATAATTTAAGCGAGCGGAATTTATCGAGCCTCTCGCGGAATCCTTCGAGAATAATTTCCTTCCAGTTCTCGGGAAGTTTCCAGTCGGCTTCGTAAGGCTGCCACTTTCTCGGGTTAGGCTGGTGAACGTAAGAAACGCTATCAGGGCTTCCACCGTAATTATAAGAGCCTCTCTTTTCAAAATCAGGCATTGTTTCAGTCCAGTGTTTTTTGGGAGGCTTGTAGCTTATCGCTTGAGCTAATTCTTCGGGTTTAATCTTAAGAGACATTGCTATCCTCCTTTTCCAAAGGCAATCCTGCACCTTTCATTACAGTCCTGAACTCATCCTCATACTCCATGTAAGTGTGAGGCTTTAATTTTAATTCATCAATCCATGGATTTACATGTCTGACTCTCCTGTTATTATTTGCGAGATTTCTCGTCGGGCTCATGAACACGCCTGTCATATGTACCAGTTTGCTCATCGGAAAATAAACCAGGAGCGAACATACAAAGAACAAGTGCAGATAAAACCAGGGGCTGAAACAATGCCTGATTTTGAAAAGAGAGGCTCTTATAATTACGGTGGAAGCC
>DAHXMP010000391.1 GCA_027371665.1 Bacteroidota bacterium
AAAAAAATTTTCATTCGGCATTAAACCCTGGAAAGGTGAAACCGGTATTGAATGGACCTCCGACAGCCGAACAATTATTTATATACTTAGTGATTCAGGTTCGGATATTATCAACATTGATGATATTGACGGTGGAAATAACAAACAGATAATTTCCAGCGGAATCGGTGCTTTTATGCCGGTTATTTCTCCTGATAAGTCTACAATTGCATTTGCCGGCAGGGATGGAAATATCTGGCTGGAAAAAATTATTGAAGGAGGAAATTTTAAACTGACAAATGCAGATACAGCCATTGATTATAATCTATATCCTCAATGGACAAGTGACGGGAAAAATGTTTTTTTCACTCACTGTTTTACGGATGATGGTACTGATAAATTCGGAGGCAACCTTGAGATTATTGATGTTCAAACCTTGAAGAAAATGGTATTGAGCAATAATGTTTTCAGGGGTTTTATAATGAAAATGATGACGAAATAAGAAAATTTATTTTTATTATTAAACAAAGAAGATGGGTAAAACTTTCGGTAAATATAACGATATCGAGCTATATAAAGCTCTTAGCGGGAAAAAACCGATTGCCGAAGCAGCGTTTTCGGAATTATATGCAAGATACGCCCAAAGAGTTTTTGCCTATTGTCTTCGTGTTACAGGTGATGATGAGGATGCTAAAGATATTTTTCAGGAAACTTTTTTGAAATTTTATCATAATGCCAATTCAAAGAATGAGGAAAATATTGATAACATTGGCGGACTGTTAATAACAATAGCTCGTCATTTGTGCCTTAATTTTAAAAGAAACAGAAAACAATTATTAAATATTGATGAATTCAATATAACGACTAATGATACAGAATATGAAAGAAAAGAATTACTAAAGTTAGTTTCAATGGCTATAGAGCTTTTGGAATTTGAATATAGAGAAGCTTTTGTTTTGAGACAGTATCAGGGGCTTTCTTATAAAGAAATTGCAGTTATAACTGAAACAAGCGTTTCTGCAATAAAAAACCGCGTATGGCGGGCTAAAGAGATGATAAAAGATATTCTGTCTCCTTACTTAGAAGATATGTCAAATTAATTATAATAGATGTTAAAATGGAATACTCACGAATGATTCACGATTATCTTGACGGAGAGCTGGACCAGCTAAACCAGGATATCCTGTTTTCTGAACTTGCTCTCAACCAGGATTTAAGAACAGAATTTAACAAACAGGTTAAATTGCAAGTAGTAACTCAGAGTGATATGGCAACTATTACTCCACCCATCGAGGCAACCAATGCTGTTTTTGCCTCCCTTGGCTTTTCCATACCATCCCAGGAGTACATGAAAAACCTTACTGCGAATACTCTTGCTGAAGGGCCTTTTTCTGCAATAAAGAAATTCTGGGCGAAGCACATTGCATTAAATTCTGTCCTTCTGCTCATTCTTCTTATGACAGGCTCTTATGTTGTATTTCAGCCTGTTATTTTTAACGGCAGTAAGAATTCAGGTGCCGATAGAACCGGGAACTCTGTTTTTAGTAATGTTAATCATGCTGATAAATTCTCAGCGATGAGTTCTTCGGTGCCATTAATAAGTTCTTATGAAAATAAAAATTCCGGCACCGTTTTATCGGGTAGTGATATTGCCTCTAATAATTCTGAAAGCGTGACTAACAATTACCGGAACAGCAGGCAGGTAAATTTTCGTGATAATTCGGCTTTCGAATCAAACAGTTATTATTTGCATAATGATGAATCTCGTTTAAATAATGTAAGTGGAGATATGATAGAATCCGGGAATAATCTTGATTTATTTTCTCTACTTTCAGGTTCTAATCAGGATTTAAGACTGAATGATTTGGTTAATAAACGTATGAATTCTTTTTTAGCTTTTAATTCAAATGCTTATGTGAATCCTTCTCAATCCCTTAACAATAACTATTATATCTGGGGATTGCCGCAATACAGATTCCGTCACCAGTCTCCCGAAGTGTCAATTGATATTACAAAATGGATGCTTCAGGTGCGAACACTCAATTTAAATCAGGCACAGCAGGTTAGTTTATCTAAGTCTTTTGATAAACCCGCACAAAATAAATGGTATGATAATTTATCTTTTACCGCCTTATATAAATTCAATTCCTATCATTCATTAGGAATCGAATGTGGATGGGAGCCATTTAACCAGGTATTCTATAATAATGAAAACGGACAAACTTACAGGCAGCAGCAAAGCCCGACCTTATTCTGGATTGGTGCGGCTTACAGGTTTACTTATCCTGATATCGGTTGGCAGAATGTTATATATCCATACGCCCAGATTGTTGCAGGTGGAACAACTGTAGGACCTCTTGGACGCGGCCAGATTGGAATTCAGATTGAACCGGTAAGCCTTATCAGGTTCGACCTGGGGCTGGAAGCAGCCTGTCTGATTTACAGGCTTCAGGGTACTACATATGCACCTTTCAAATATGGGCTTACGTTCGGTGGAGGAATTAATTTTTAATCCTTTTCATTAACAATGATAAAGCTTAGTCTACTTATAATAATTATATTATTTACAGGATTGTTTTTATCCTGCGAATGTGTAACTGATATAAATACACCTAAAGTTGTAGAACCAACTGAGTTTGCTGATGTTTTATTAGTTAATGCAATACCTGATATTGACTCTGTTAACCTGCTTTCGAGTGACAGGTTAATAGCTAATAGCTTGAAATATGATGATTTAACCTTCAATTATATTAAAATAGCTTCAGGTATAAACAGTTTTAGATTGACTAACAGTTTTGATTCATCTGTTGTTTTCAATTCAATGGTTATTTTAGAAAAAGACACAAATTATTCTGCTTTTGCTTATGGCACACAATCAAGAATAAATCTTCTATTATTGAAGGATGGTATAAATCCGGCTCAAAGCAATATATCTTATGTTAGATTTATTCATCTTTCTCCCGACGCAGATAGTGTAGTATTTTCATTTGATAATTTCTCTTTTAATTTAAAGCTTGCCTATAAATCATATAGCCCATTTATTCCTATATCGCCGGGTGTTTTTAATCTGCGTGTTAAAAGTACTTTTACAGGTGCTGAATTATTAGAGTCTGACAGTCTCAATCTGGAAGCGGGATATAAGTATACTGTACTTTTAAAAGGATATTATAATCCTCCACATAAAAACAAGCTCGGTTATAACATTATCAAAATCCCACTTTGATTTTTTTTTCTCTAAATTACACATCATGGTTTTGACAAAGTTTTAATTATGTAAATTTCTTATTTATTATTTTTTCTTATATGTAAGGCAAACACCTACAAAAGAATCAGAATTCTACCGATATTAACACAAATAAGCATTTAATAGTTTTGTATCAGAAATTGATTGAATTTCTAGGCATTGCTCGCTACTCTATCATTGCTATGAGTAGTAGAAGGATGAAGGACGATGTGAATAAAACATCCTATCTGCCCCCTCTTTGGAGGGGGTTTTTTATTTAAATAATTAAAATAAAACAAAATTGCGTGCAAAAATTATGAAAACAAGATATGGAAATGATGTGATTATAATAAGTACATTATCGGATAGAGAAATTCAGAAGATAGAGAAAATTGCACATAGAAGTATAAATTACGATTTGTATGATTTATATGATTTAAACGATTTTGAATATTTTGAATATGTTAATTCTTATGCGGAACCACAAAATGATATATTGCTCAAATTAGAAAACATTAATAAAATTAACTCTTATTATTAATGCAAAATATGCTGTTAAAAAAAATAATTAAGTTAACTTATCAAACTGAATTCACTATGCAATATCCTGTGCGACAAAAGGCATGAGTGCAATATGCCTTGCATATTTGATAGCTCTTGTCAATTCTCTTTGCTGATAAGCATTGACCCCGGTTATCCTGCGGGGTAAAATTTTTCCCTGGTCATTTGTGAATCTTGATAAAAATTTCGGGTCAAGATAATCAATAACTTTTGACCTTTTCAGAGGATTGGGTTTCTTTTTAACGATTTTTTTATTTGTTTTCAGGGCGTTACCTGTCTGCATCGGATGAATTGCGTTGTTCATAAATTATTTACCTTCCCTGATTTTCTTTGATTTTTCGTTACGTTTGTTAAACCTTTCAACACGTCCTGCAGTATCAACCAATACCTGCTTGCCGGTAAAGAAAGGATGAGATTTGGAATCTATTTCAAGAACCAGCCTGTCGGTTTTAACACATGACCTTGTCTGGAACACAGAACCGTCTGTCATAACAATCTCTACAGGATGATAATATGGATGAATGCCTTTTTTCATATAAATCCTTATATATTAACTTCTACTTTTTCTAATTGATTCATATCATCAATGGCAACAAAACGCTCGTGAAATCTAACTCTTCCGTCATCGGTCTTAGACGAACAGATGACCTTGACATGTATTTTGTTGTCGCCTTTTTTCTTTTTAACTTTATCGCCGAATGTTTGTTGCTTTGCCATTTTAATACTTTCAAATATTTCAAAACTAAATAGAATACAAAAATATGATATTTAATGAAAATTACAAAATCATTTATTTGTATATTTGGTTTTATTGTTGTTTTGTGTTTTACAATTTAATTTTATTAAGAATTGATAAATAGAGCATCATGACAGATGAACCTTTGATATTTTCCGATGATTCAGAAAATAAATCGCATTTAAGAATAGCGGAACTTATCCGGTTTATTAATAAATATGACCGGGCATATTATGTGGAAGCCGAACCA
>DAHXMP010000400.1 GCA_027371665.1 Bacteroidota bacterium
GAATGAGTGATTATTATAAATAAATTTTTTTCTTGTAAATCTGAAACAATTGCAATAAATTGTGAGAACATGAACTTTACTAATTTATACTATTGAATTTATAATAAAATGATTTTCAGAATTGTTTCTTAAATGATCGAAGAAATAATAACAAAATTACAGTTGAAATTAAAAATTTTTATAACAGGTGTGATTTAACACTCAAATCAAAGGAAAAGAGCTATGTCAAAAGGTGGTGGTGCAAGTAAGGTATATTTTATTCTATACCTGGCAGTCGTTCTTGAGCTATTAATTATCATTGTCGATAGAGACGAAGCTGAAGAAGGCTTGCTGAGAAAGCAAAAGGAAACGATGAAAATCGTCGAGAGCATTCTGTCACAGCTTCAATCAGGTGCCGGGACCGAAGGAATAAACACACGTCCCCAGGATGAAATCACCATTCCTCCACCGGGCATTGACCTTAAGCAAGTCATGGGTGCAGATATCAAATCGTTCAGAAGGTATATAATTGAAGTCGGTGTGACTGATGTAACAAATGAATTGAACAGGAAAGAAGGCGAAACAAGCAAAGACTATCAATTGAGGCTGGCAAAACTTGTAAAACTGGCAAATGTCGAAGATATAGAGTACCAGGTATTTTACAGTTCAAGCCTTGACCCCAATAATGCTCCAATGTTTCCAACCGATGAAGAGATTAAGAAGAAAAGCATAGATTTTATGAAGTTTTCGCCAGGCCAGACTGTTACTGCCGATGACGGAAGTACATGGGAATTCATGTCGGTCAGAAAACTGCAATTAGACGAAGAGGCAACATATAATAACCTGGATTTGAAAAATCTCTCGATGGCTTCGATTGTACCGGTTTATCCCCCTGATAAAAGAGTCAATATAGGGTCTTCGTTTGCACCGTCAGGAATGCCAGAGGACAGCGTGTTTTTCTATTCGACATATGAAAGCAGTAAATATATTGGCAAAGCCGGACCCGGCGATTTAAAGAAGAGGTCATTCATAGTTAACTTCCAGCCTCCCGGAAAAGCCGGCTGGTATAAACTGCGGTTTGCGTCGCGTACGAACAGGATTCTCGGTGTTAAAGGCGGCTTGAAACCTTCGGAAATCAACGATGAGACAACCGTCAACATCGGAACCGTTCAGCTAACAGTGAAAGATTTGAATAAAGTAAAGAAGGAATTAAATTCAAAGCTTGAAAAATATAATCTTCCATCGTTTGATGATTTTGACCGCGGCACACTTACTCTGGATGAATTTGACGAGGGGCTTAAAATAGCTAAAGACAGAGTAAGAACAGTAGGAGCTGAAGACGTTACCGATATTATAGGCAAGATAAATCTTTACGGCTATATTTGCAAGCTACTCGTTCCAGGACAGTCTTCCAATTTTGACCAGAACCGCGGAAGCATCGAATTTAATGTACGTGTTATTACTCCCACACCGACACAGGCTAATCCTGTTATTGCATTTAACCAGGATAATTATGCATGCTTCGACCAGCTTGCCCCTGTAGTTGATTTCACTATAAGCCCGTACCAGGGAGGCAACCAGGTTGACGGAAGGGTGCTTGATAAAAACTCGGGTGAGACTGTTGCTCATATGACTTTTAAACCAAGGGATGAAGTGGTGGCAGGATTACAAGTTCCTGCAAGGGGAGATAAGCGTGAATATTATGCTTATGTTGATAATAAGCTTCAGCCCGGGAAATATTCAATTGAAATAACTCATAAACTTGCAGGAAAATCTGTTACAGCAACAGCTGACCTTGATGTGTTCAAGACAGGTCTCACAAATGAAACGCAGGTAAAGAGCCATCTGACGTTTACGACAAATTACGGAAATTATGTTACGGTCAGTGCTGACCCGAATTCAGGGGGTAAAATAAAACCGAACCAGTTCTGGACATATTTGAATACAGATAATGACCAGCAAAGACAACCGATTAATTCTTACACAGTAACTCAATCGGATAATCCTCCTTTCATGTTCGCAAGCACTAATTCGCTTAATGTGAGAATTACATGGAAACAGCCGATAACAGGAAATGAAATTGATATTTTCCCGAAAGAAAACTTCCCGATTGAACAGACTCCTCCGAGAGTTTATGTTGGCGATAAATCCGTTAATGTTTCAGGACAGGAAAGGAAGATTTCAATCAGGATTTCGAGGATTCAGGTAACCGGAACACCGGTCGGAGACAAGGAAAATTCAAGTACGAGAAGCGAGCTGAAAGTTGAAATGGGTAAAATTGACGTTTCCAATGTATCTGGATATGACCTTGTTGCAGGCTCAGAAAGCATCGAAAAGGACGAAGGCGGACAATATACCGTAATCTTTGATATAACGGGTAAACTGCCGAGAGGCGAAGACAAGGTTAAAGGGCTTGTTAAAGTGCCAATAATTTGTACGGCTATAAATCAGATTAATAAGAAGGTATCCAAACCCGAAAGGAAAGAAGTATCATTCCAGCTTAATTATGAGCCGGAAAAAACTGGCAGGATGCCATACGGCGGCGGCGGCGGAAGAAGGCCCCCAAGATAGAAACCTGAGTCAGGGTTAATTAAATAAGTTAAAGATTATAATTAGTAAATTAAATAAACGGTAAATTCTGAGGATAAAGAAAAAATGAGGAAAACAATTAAAATTCTTATGGGTTTGATAATCAGCGGATTGTTGATTCCCGGAATTACTCAGAGCCAGGATATGGCGGCAAGAAACGAGCTCGAATCGGTACTGAAATATTTCAAGAATTACAGATTCGGCAATGTTTCAATTTGGGAATTGAGGTCTGCAGGCGAGATAAACAAAGCTATAAAGTCGCATGAACTTGCAGCCAAGGGTGCAAAGGTTGATGAAGCCTGTGTAAAAAGTGCCGACCCGGCAATTGTTACAATCGTTTCTGAAGGTGTTAAAAACGGCGATGACCTCGAAACGATTTCCGGAACAATTTTTAATCAGACTGGGCAAACCCTCGACCCGAAAACTCTCGAATGTATTTTTGATAACTTCAAAAATAAAATGGCAGGCGAAGAAACGAGAGTCGAGAATGCTTATGTTATTACAAACCGCACGACAAAAGGACAACTGCCTGATACAATAATTGCCCTGATTGTTTCTTACGAAAACAGGTCTATGGATAAAAACCTGAAA
>DAHXMP010000404.1 GCA_027371665.1 Bacteroidota bacterium
CGAAATCGGCGGGCTCGATGTTCTGAACCTGTGCGAAAAATACGGAAGCCCGCTTTATGTCTATGATACTGCGAAAATGCAGTCTCAATATAACGAGATGATGAAAGCTTTCAAATCTACAAAACTGAAAATAAATTATGCATGCAAGGCACTGACCAATATTAATATTTTGAAATTTTTTAAAGAGCTTGGTGCCGGACTCGACACGGTATCCATACAGGAAGTATGGCTCGGGTTGCGGGCAGGGTTCAACCCGAAAGATATTATCTATACGCCGAATTGTGTTTCGATGGAAGAAATTCATCTTGCCGTTAAAGAAGGTGTAAAAATTAACATTGATAATATATCAATTCTCGAGCAGTTCGGAATCGAATACGGCAACAGTTTCCCTATTTGCATTAGAATAAATCCGCATATCATGGCAGGCGGCAATGAAAAAATAAGCGTGGGACACATTGATTCTAAATTCGGAATTTCGATTCACCAGATGCCTCTTGTCGAAAGAATAATTAAATCGAGCAACCTCGATATCGAAGGATTGCATATGCACACAGGTTCTGACATTCTCGACGTTGATGTCTTCCTTGCAGGAGCCGAAATACTTTTTGATATAGCCAAAAAATTCGATTCGATACAATATATAGATTTCGGAAGCGGCTTCAAAGTGCAGTACAAGCCTGACGATATCGAAACAGACATCGGTTACCTCGGCGAGAAACTTTCTGAGAGATTCGGACAGTTCTGCAAAGAAATGGG
This sequence comes from Bacteroidota bacterium, assembly GCA_027371665.1. Lineage (GTDB taxonomy): Bacteria > Bacteroidota > Ignavibacteria > Kapaibacteriales > UBA2268 > DAHXMP01. The sequence continues at coordinate 757 of DAHXMP010000404.1, forward strand.
AAAAGAGATTACACTCATGTTTGAACCCGGTAAGTTTCTTGTCAGTGAAGCAGGATATTTCCTTGCAAAAGTCAATGTGATAAAGCAGACTACATCAACTATTTTTGCGGGACTCGATACCGGTTTGAATCATTTCATCAGGCCCATGTTTTACGATGCTTATCATAACATTTTGAATGTATCAAAGCCTGAAGCGAGGCAGAGAATTTATACTGTTGTCGGTTATATTTGCGAAACCGATACGTTTGGGTGGAACAGGAAATTGAATGAAATCTCCGAAGGAGACATTCTCTGCTTCATGAACGCAGGAGCCTATTGCTTTTCAATGGCATCGAACTACAATTCACGATTCAAGCCAGCCGAAGTGATGATTTATGAGGGAAAGGATTATCTCATTCGTGAGCGGGACACATTCGATGATTTATTGATGCACCAGGTTGAATTAAACATTATTTGATTTGTAAAGTTCAATTTTATAATTAAATTGTTAAACAGGTTATTTAATAAATAAAAATTTTTGAATAAACATGCGGGGTTTTATGAAATCATTTAAATACTTTTTTGCTTTAACAGCTTTATTAACTGTTTTTATCATTTCAGCAAATGCACAGACAAAATTCATCGAGAGAAAAATCGGGCATGTATATTACATGGAAATTCCCGATTATATGACAGTTACAAAAGACCTGAACGATGTTGCCAGCCTTCAATATCAAAACACGCTTAAAGAAGCTTATGTAATTGTAATCGAGGATTGCAAAGACACATTGGAAACCCTCGGCATGAAATTCACAGGGCCACAGGACTTTTACGACCATTTTATCGGTGATTTTTCAAAGGGCATAGGGGAAAAAGAACAAACCGAAACAAAAAACATTAAAATCAATGGCAACGATGCCGTACAGGCTGAGTTATCTGGTAAGTTTAAGGACCTCCCGATTTGGTATCTCATCACAGTAGTTGAAAGCCCACATTATTTTTATAAAATAATAACATGGACAATCGGAGAAAACAAAGACAAGCTGAAACCCGATTATATAAAGATGGTCAATTCATTTCATGAGTAGATTGAAGGCGGTTTTATGACCGCCTTTTTTTATTTGAAAAATATTTTTCTTGTTTATTATGTTTTAATTTTGTAACATGATTTAAGTTTTTTCCTTTTCCATAAATTTTTTTTTATTCTATGAAATTCATTGAAGGATTGCTATGGCAAAAAAGAAGTCTGTTGTTAAATCTAAAAAACCTTTGGAACAATATACGCACGCTAACCAGGAAAGATTCAATAATCCCCCTGTCGGCCTTGTAAACCCGAATACCGATGGAATAGTGGCGGAAAAAAAATACGAATACGACCCTCATATTGATCCCCAGCTTGTTTGGGCAGGAAAAGCCGAGCATACTTCTTTCAAAGTCCCTACAGTTTCCTTGCATGTACACGAAAGGATAGACCCAAAAACAATAATCGACGGCATCAGGAACGGAAAAGAACAACAACAGCCTTCTTTGTTTGAAACGGATAACAAGCCGCTGCGTGAAGCCGTGGAGTTCTATAAACACAAAGATAACTGGACTAACAGACTAATTGCCGGAGATAGTCTCCTGGTAATGAATTCTTTAATTGAGAAAGAGGGTATGGCTGGTAAAGTACAAATGCTGTATTTCGATCCACCTTATGGTATTAAATATGGTTCAAACTTTCAACCTTTTATAAATAAAAAAGATGTTAAGGATGGTAAAGATTCAGACCTGACAGCTGAACCTGAACAGATTCGTGCTTTTCGAGATACATGGGAACTTGGTATACATTCATATCTTTCTTATTTAAGGGATAGATTACTTATGGCAAAAGATATGCTTCAAGAAAGTGGATCAATTTTCATGCAAATAAGTGATGAGAATGTTCATCTTGTGAGAAGTATTATGGATGAAGTATTCGGCAAAAACAATTTCATAAGGCAAATAATTTTTAGAAAAAAACAAATGCCATTAGGAGCAAAATATATTGAAAATGTTTATGATATAATATTGTGGTATTCAAAGAATATTGACTTCATAAAATTCTATCAACTTTTTAAAGATATGGATGTAGAAGCAGATAATCATTGGAACATGATTGAATTGCAAGATCACACGAAGAGAAAAATGAGTAATGAAGAACTCAATAATCATAAACTTTTACCTACAAATTCAAGAATTTTTAGATTATTACCATTATATCCTGCAGGTTTCAATGAAAATGCATTATTTCCAGTTGAATTTAATGGAAAAATTATTTTTCCACCAAAAGGTAAAAGTTGGAAGACAAGTGAAAATGGAATGAATAATTTAAAAATGGCTAATAGAATTATTCAATTTGATGAAGGGGAAACCCTCCAATATTTAACGTATTTAGATGATTATCCAGTTAGTCCAATAATGGATATTTGGACTGATACAGCACCCCCATCAACAAAGATCTATTCAGTTCAAACTGCTAATTTAATAATTGAAAGATGTCTTTTAATGACTACAAATCCCGGAGATCTTGTTCTGGACATAACCTGTGGTAGTGGAACAACAGCATTTGTAGCTGAAAATTGGGGACGCAGATGGATTACTTGTGATACATCTAGAGTTGCTCTATCATTAGCAAAACAAAGATTAATGACAGGAACATTTGAATTTTTTGAATTAGCAATACCAGAAGATGGGGTAGGTAGTGGTTTTAAATACAAAACAGTGCCTCATATAACTTTAAAATCTATAGCAAACAATGAACCACCTGCTCAAGAAACATTGTACGACCAACCCTTTATTGACAACAAAAGAATAAGAGTAACGGGACCATTTACAGTTGAAGCAGTACCTGCCCCATTGGCAAAAAACCTCGAAGAAATCGAAGAAGAATATGTTCACGAAGCCGACCTTTCCATTACACGCAAGGGTGAAACACTCAGGCAAACAGAATGGAGGGACGAACTTTTAAAAACAGGAATAAGGGCAAAAGCCGGAAAGAAAATTGAATTCTCCCGTGTCGAACCTTTATCGGGAACACGTTATATTCAGGCTGAAGCCGAAACAAAAGAGGATATTCCCAAACGTGTCTATGTTTCATTCGGCCCCGAATTTGCCCCAATCGAGCAAAAGCAGGTTGAACTTGCACTCGAAGAAGCCGAACATCTTCGCCCCAAACCCGAAATGCTTGTTTTTGCGGCTTTTGAATTCGATTCGGAAGCAGCCAAGGATATTGACGAGACGAATTGGCCCGGCATCACTTTATTAAAAGTCCAGATGAACGCCGACCTTTTCATCGACGACCTTAAGAAAAAACGTTCAGGCAATGATAGCTATTGGCTTATCGGCCAACCTGATATTAAAGTCAAATATTTAGACAAAGGCGAGCACAAGGGAAAAGTCCAGGTAGAAGTCATGGGCTTCGATTACTATAACCCTGTTTCTGGCACTGTAGAATCCGGAGGTAAATCTAAAATAGCAATGTGGCTTCTCGATACGAATTATGATGGCCGCAGTCTATTCCCAACACAAATCTTTTTCCCAATGGCGGGCGATAAAGATGGCTGGAGCAAATTAGGCAAAAATCTAAAAGCTGAAATTGATGAAGAAAAACTCGAAGCTTTCCGCGGTACCGTTTCCATTCCCTTTGAACCGGGCAAACGCATCGCCGTAAAAATTATAGATGACAGGGGTATCGAAAGCCTCAGGATTATCGATATTACACAAAAAGGCAAATAGCATGGCAAAAGTAGGCAAACATTATGTTGAGATTGATAAATTAATAATTAATTCTCCTTACGAAGAACCAACATTGCATTGGTATAAACCTGATAAAACCCAGCTTTATGAATTTCGTGAAGGCAGAAGGCCCGCAGGATACATCATTGCCGACCCACATACGAAAGGTGAAAATGGCATGTTTGTGGAGATAGAATTAGTTAACCGCATTAGGCCTTTTATAAAAGAATGGCGCGAAAACAAATATCCGGGAATTACAGGCATCACAAAAAGGCTGCTCGAACATTGGTATTCTCAAAAACCCGGGGATATCCGATTTTTCTTTTGCCAGCTCGAAGCCATTGAAACCCTTATTTGGCTTACTGAAATTAATGATCCGAAAATCACAGGAATTGAAGTTCCGCTCGATGGCGGTGAATTTTCCCGTTGGTGTTGCAAGATGGCGACCGGAACAGGCAAAACAGTCGTTATGGCTATGCTGATAGCATGGCAGGCTTTGAATAAAGTTACTTATTCCAATGATGAGCGATTTTCAAAATATTTCTTTATAGTTGCTCCCGGCCTTACTGTAAAAAGCAGGCTTCAAGTTTTAAAACCTTCCAATGAAGAAAATTATTACCAGGCTTTTAATATCGTTCCTCCAGGTTTAACAGATAAACTTAGGCAGGCAAACATACTAATCGAAAATTGGCACAAATTAAATTGGGAAAATGAAGAACAAATCGCAAAGAAAAAATCTGTCGATAAACGTGGTATGAAAAGTGATTTTGCTTATGCAAAAGAGGTTTTAAAAGATTTTGGCGATGCTGAAAATATTATCGTAATTAACGACGAAGCACATCATGCCTGGAGGGTTAATCCCGAATATAAAGGCAAAGCTGAAAATAAAGACGAGGAAGCCAAAGCTACTATTTGGGTTGGCGGTTTAGACCGTTTACACAATGTAAGAAAAATATTAAAATGCTTTGATTTCACAGCCACACCATTTGCGCCTTCAGGTAAAAAAACCGGTGAAGAAGCGCTTTTTAACTGGATTGTCAGCGACTTTGGTTTGAATGATGCAATTGAATCCGGCCTTATAAAAACACCAAGGGTTGTTATCAGGGACGACAGCAAAATTATCAACAATCACTCGAGGCTTTACCATATCTATAAAGATGAAGAAGTTCACGACGACTTGAATAGAAAAGCCGGGGAAAACGAAACTTTGCCCGACCTTGTAACAAATGCCTATTACCTGCTTGGACAGGATTGGCTTCAGACAAAAATATCGTGGCAAAAATCAGGTTACAAAGTACCGCCGGTTATGATAACTGTTGCTAACCGTACCGAAACTGCCGCAAGAATTGAAAATGCTTTCTTAAGGCATGATATATTAATTAAAGAACTTTGGGATGAAAATAAAATTCTTCATATTGATAGCAAAGTTTTAAGTGAAGCTGAAGAACAATCTGAACCTGTCAGTATTGAATTGCCCGATGATGACGAATCCGAAAAGCCTTTGAATAAAAAACAGCTTGCCGAATTGCTTCGATTAAAAGTCGATACTGTCGGCAGGGAAGGTTTCCCCGGTGAACAAATACAAAAAGTAATTTCTGTAGGAATGTTATCCGAAGGATGGGATGCAAAAACTGTTACACACATAATGGGCTTGCGGGCATTCTCAAGTCAATTACTTTGCGAACAAGTGATTGGTAGGGGTTTACGTCGTGTTTCTTATGATATTGACCCTATCGATGGCCTCCTATCACCTGAATATGTTAATATTTTCGGCGTTCCTTTTTCTTTCCTGCCTCACGAAGATACAGGCAGCGAACCACCTCCGCCGCCTAAACCGGTTATCAGAATTGAAACAGTTAAGGAAAAACAGCAATTTGAGCTTACCTGGCCCAATGTAATGAGAATTGACCATGTTTATAAACACAAATTGGAATTGGATATATCGAAAGTCAATACTTTGGAACTCGATCCATACGATAGTATTACATCAGCCGAATTATCAGCTATAATGGAGGGCAAACCAAGTTTTAAAGCTCTGACCGATATCGATTTACAAAAATTAGATGAAACAATCAGATTGCAGACTGTTATCTTTGAAGCATCAAAAAGAATTTTCAATGCGGAAAAAGATAATTTTAACTTCAGGGCAAATATTTTACTTATTCAAATAATTAAAATTGTCGAAAATTTTATTGCTTCTGAAAAAATTGCAATTAAATTAAACCTTTTCGCCAATGACCCTATACGCAAAAAGATTTTAATGATACTAAATATGAATCGCATTGTCACTCATATAATGAAAGAGATTCGTTTTAATAATACTGAAAAAATTACACCTGTTTTT
>DAHXMP010000423.1 GCA_027371665.1 Bacteroidota bacterium
TGATTCCAATTAGTTTCAGCTCTTGCTGGAATAGAATAAAAAAGAAAAGTAAAAATAAAAGAAACGAATAACAAAGTAATTGACTTTTTCATAACTCACCTTTGAATAATTAGAACATTATTTATTAAAAAGGGTATTTTCACATTTTGTCCTTAATCTAGGTATCGCCAAACACCCGTCAGTAGAACAAAAGGAAAACACCCCAGTCGGGGCGTGCCTTTTGCTGCATTCTACTGACAATAAAATTGGCGAATTTCGATTAAGAACGCAGTAAGACCACGCTTACAAATATTTTCAAAAAGCTATTGATTTATAGCTTTTGATTCCTCCTTTATAAAACATTTTATTTAAAAAACCACAACTCTTTTTTTCTACATTCCTCAGAATGTAGAATCTATCTATATTATTGAGTTATTTCAAAGAAAAGTCATACGGTATAATCTAATTCAGTTTAAATAATTTATCACATCGCAGGATTAAACTAAAAAATCTTTTCATAAAAAGCAAATTTATTTATCAAAAATTTTTATCGAATAATATCAAATGCTGCCATATAAAAGCCCATCCTGACCTGGGCAACAATGAAATATGTTCCCACAGATAAGTTTGATAAGTTTATTTCTAATACATGGCTTCCAATCATGTTTTTTGCTTCTGCTGTTAAATCTGCGAGTTCGGTACCCATAGTGTTAAATATCTTCAGGCTTAATAAATCAAACATTTCATTGTTAAATTTAATCATACACCGCTCCGATGCCGGGTTTGGATAAATTGATAAAATCGGCTCGTTGTTATTGCTATTATAACTGACTGAAAGAGGGAATTGTCCGAAAATCATGTTTTTGAACTGCCAATTGTTGAAAATGTCCCACTGGTCTGTGTCATGAATGTTTTCATTGCCATTTATATCAGTGAAATAGGTTTCTCCTGGCGGAAGTATATTTTGACTTATAACATTATCGCCTGTAAACTTAATAGCCTGCTGGTATGAACCGTGGTCATTAATTGCTTTTGGCGCATTTTTAAGGTCGTCGAATGAAAATGGATTAATGGGCTTGACATAATTTTCAATATCGAGGACTCTCGTGCCTAAATAATTTGTTGAAGTCCAGGGTATATTGTCCCCATTATTCCACCATTTTACAGGCTTGTTGTTCCAGTTAACATAATACCCCTGCGTCGCATTGGAGTCTTTAGGTAAATCATTAAAATTAATAAACCCTTTCCATTCCTGGCTGCCATCTCCTTTATGCGGTAAACGCGGGTCAACACCATCGGTTCTATCCTGGTATTTACCGACAAGCCAGTATTTTATTATGTTGGATTTGTCTGTATAGAACACATTAAACGACATAGTATTTAATTTCAAAGCATTTTCAAAATCCTGAGCATTTTTAGCCTTGTAAATATTAACCATCATATTTAACATTCTAAGCTCCTGGTTCCAAAATGTCATGTTTTGTGAATAAACGTAATGGTCTTTTAATTGAGAACCCGAAACAGGCCCGTGAATAGTTCTGTAATGAGTAAAATATAAATTGTTGTAACCGCTACCCGACAATACTTTTATTGTATCATTGAAAATTGTGAAATCATTCCATTTATTATCATACCAATACTGGTAATAGCTTGAGTTCTTTGTCGAATCTATAAATATATCAGTGTTATCTGTCATACCGCTTGTAAAAGTCCATGCGAAATTTTCCGTCCTCCCAATAATTATTCCGGGTACCCCGGGAATTGTCATTCCTCCGACATGTAGTGCAGGACAATATAGTTCGGCTTCCCAAACAATTGAAAACTGAGATTTTTGAGGTGTACCCATTTGCGGACATCCAAGAAGCATTGAAGCATTTTCACCCAATTTATCGTTTCTTGCAATAACAGCAAAACTGCCGAATGTTTTCGGAATTCCGATTTCATCTTTTATTAGATTAAGTAGATTTTTTTGAGATTTCAAACTGTCAAGTACTCTTTTATCAATTTTAATATTACAGTAATTATTTCCTGTTTCTAATTTTTTAACCGAAGTAAGCAAAGGAGGAATAGTAGTAAATGCATTTGAATCATTAACAGGATAATTAATATCGAACCATGTCTGACCTTTTGTCTGCAAATCAGATAGATTTTGTAATTCATTTCCGCCAAATTGTCCGAACTGTGGAATTAAATATTGTGCCAGAGCTATACAATGAGTTGGCTTCCATGGCTCAAAGTGAAAACCGAATATTTCGAGTTGCGATAACATTTGGGGTTTATATTTTGTTTGATTAGAATTCATAGAATCCAGAAATCGGTTTATACCTGCCGAATAAGAATCAAACATGTTTTTTTCATCAGAACTTAGGCTATTATATAAATTCTGTCTCTCAGACTCAGTGTAATAATATTGCTTAGCGTATTCATCGGCTAACGTATAATCTCCTCCAAGAAAAAAACCGATCTCGGACATTGTCCCAAGGCTTGTTCTTCGGTACATTTCAAGCTGCAGCAGCCTGTCCTGGGCAACTGCAAATCCTTCTCCAAAGTATAGAGCTGATTCATTATCGGCTTGTATATGTGGCACTCCATAATTATCCCTGTAAATTATTACGGTTGTATAATCAGGAGCAGTTAAATTTAATTGTTCTCCGGCATAAATTTCTTCAAACAAAATAAAAAATACTGCAAGGACAGTACTTATCAATAACATCTTTTTCATTATTTCCCCTATTGTATGAATATGATTAATGACAATTTTTTTTAAGTGTAATTTATGAAAATGTTTTTTGATTTAAATAACGATAGTTACTTAACTTGTTGACAAGTCGGCGTGGGCAGATTCGAACTGCCGACCCCTACTACCCCAAAGTAGTGCGCTAACCGGGCTGCGCTACACGCCGAACGGTAAATAAACCGAGACACAGGAATGCAAAATTAACCCTTGTTCCTGAATTTAAAAAATTTATTTTATGAAACCGGTATGATAATATTTTATGGTAAATTTGTTTTTTGTCTTTTTAGTAAAGAATTTTCAGATATTAAATTTGAATATTAATAGTCAAATAAACCATGCCTGAATTATCTCAAGACTCATCAAATAACATTCGTAAAACAGCAATGAAGTTTATCGTACTTCTCGGCATTGTCAGCCTTTTTGCAGACATGACTTATGAAGGAGCAAGAAGCATAATTGGGCCCTATCTTGCAGTTCTGGGAGCAAGCGGGACAGTAGTAGGAATAGCCGCGGGATTCGGTGAATTTGCCGGGTATTTTTTAAGAATTATTACAGGATACCTTACCGACAAAACCGGTAAGTACTGGCTCATTACAATATCAGGTTACGTGATAAATTTATTCGCAGTTCCCTTACTCGCTCTTTCGGGAAGCTGGGAAATAGCAGTAGCACTTATAATTGCAGAAAGAACCGGAAAAGCAATCAGGTCTCCTGCAAAAGATGCAATGCTTTCTCATGCAA
>DAHXMP010000428.1 GCA_027371665.1 Bacteroidota bacterium
GGCTGATCAGTTATAAATGTTATTGGTGTGGAAGCACTTCCGGAAATGATTTTCGATGTAGAATCCGGTGGAATTGGTATTAATTATATCGGTGGTGGGTTTAAAGGTAAGATTGATTATTCCATTAATCCTACAAAAAACATCGGTATTATTAATAGAATTAGTGTTGGTTTAGCAATAGATTGATATGTACTTTAATTTGTGATATAATTGCCGTTGAATTTTTTCAACGGCAATTTTTTATTGATAATATATCAATAATTTTGTGAAACTTTCATCTTATAATTTGCAATTGTGAAATCATTGAATGAATTATTATTATGAAAACGTTTCTGATATATTTTTTTCTATTTACGGCTGTAATTAACCTTGAAGCAAAAATTGTTGATTTCAATGTTCAAAGTGCTCTGTTTCGTTACAGTGACGACAAAGTTCTTTGGGAAATGTATTATACATTTCCCGATACTATGCTCAACTATAAATTAAAGGACGGATTATACACTGGTGAACTCTTTATCAAAGTAAAAATTCAATCATCAATTAAGACCGAATCTGAAAAAGAATGGATTGTTACTAATTCGAGCAAACTTCCGGTTATTGACTATAAAACTGATTTGGTGGGACAGAAAAATTTTTTACTTTTACCCGGTCAATATAAAGTTGATATTTCTTTATATGATTTAAATGATACCAGTACTCATGCAGAATCAAGTTTCAACCTCGTTGTTCGAAAATTTAAAAACAATTCATTTGATATGAGTGATATTGAGCTGGCAAAAACAATTGTAAGTGACTCAGGGGAGACATCCCAATGGAATGAGTCTTTCAGAAAAAGCGGATTATATGTAATTCCTAATCCGACACTTATTTATTTGGGCAATAATCAGATGCTTCATTTTTATTTCGAAGTCTATAATGCAAAAAATTTTGCTCCGGATGGCTTCATAATTAATTATAAGATTCTTGATGCAGCAAAAAGAGAGGAAATATCTTTAAACATAACCCAGAAATCCTACAGCAACGGCCAGGGAGAAAAAATGTCTGTACCGATTAATGTTTTACCGACAGGTGTCTATTATTTGTCGTTAACGATTTCTTATCCTAAGGATAATCCTGTTGATTCTGTAGAAGCCTTGGCAAGGTTTTATTTGCTTAATCCTGAAATTCCGCCGGATTTAAAAACAAATTTTTTTGAGAATGCAACTTTTAATAAAAGTGAATTTGCGGCTATGCCGGAAGAACAAATAGAAATGGAGTTCGATAAATCAAAACCAATAGCAACACCTGATGAAATTGAGTTATGGGATGAACTTTCGACAAAAGAAGCTAAACAAAGATTCATGTATTCATTTTGGTATTCGAGGAATACCGATACAACGAAGCCTTACAACGTGAGATTGATGGAGTACAGGGATTTGATAAAATATGCAACAACTTATTTTTCATTCGGAAAAAAGAGGGAAGGATGGAGGACAGACAGGGGAAGAGTGCTGCTGAAATATGGATATCCGACTCAAAGAGACCAGTTCCCTGCTAAAGCCGATGACAGGCCATATGAAACCTGGTTCTATTCGAATGTTCAGGGAGGTGTTTCTTTTAACTTTGTTGATTTGCTTGGTTTTGGTAATTATATACTTGTGAATTCATCTGCAACAGGTGAATTAAGGAATGACGACTGGTATAATCAGTATGTTCCGGCCCATGGTTCAGGTAATAAACAACAGCAGGGGCAATAATATTAATTTCGAATAGAAAACAATTAAAAAAGAATATCGAATTTATTGTTTATAGAATTTACTTGTGAAAAAATTTATAAATTATTTAATAACATTACTTTTGCTTTTTATTGGTCTGATATCATCAATATTATCAATTAAAATGCGTTACAATTTCGGTTGCTTAATCGGTAACGGAATGAAGTTATTAAGTAAAACAAGATACAATATCACATTAGAAAATTTAAAGAATGCCTTTCCTGAAAATTCTTTGGGATGGATAAAAGATAAAGCCAACAAATCATATCATAATCTTGGTATTGTGCTCGCCGAAGTCCTGGCATTGAAGAATTTAACAGGAAAGGATATTGAAAATTACATTAATTATAAAAACCTTAATCTGATTAAAGACGTTTATTCAAGAGGTAAAGGAGTAATTCTATTATCTGCTCATTACGGCAATTGGGAATTCCTGGCTTATTCCTGCGGATTGTTTACAAAACTTCCTGTTCTAATTGTTGTTAAACCTCAGCAAAATGTTTATTCAGACAAAATATTGAATGAGTATCGTACTAAGGCAGGTAATAAAGTCATTTCAATGTATCAGGCAGCAAGAGCCTTAGTTAATAATATTCGTGGTGGGGGGATGGTCGCAATGCTTGTTGACCAGAGTGCCACTCAGGATAAAGATATTTACGTGGATTTTTTTGGCAGGAAAGCTGCTACATATAAATCTCCCGCCGAGATAGCTTTAAAGTTTAATATTCCGATTATTATGGGTTTTGCTGTGAGAAATCCTAATCGCACTTATAATGTTGACCTTATTGAGCTGAAGCACGATGACCTAAAGTATTCGGAAGAAGGGATAAAAGAATTGACCGAAAGGCATGTTAAAATACTTGAAGATATGATTAGGGAAAAACCGGAATTGTGGGCGTGGCAGCATAAAAGATGGAAACATTCATAGAAAATAATAGTTGAACTTTGTTTTAATTTAACATTATATTTTGTTTAGTTTCAAGTATGAGTACGAAACCTGATTTGAAAAATTTCAAGCATATCGCAGTAATTCAAACGGCATTTCTCGGAGATGTGGCTCTTTCACTATATTTAGTTAAAAAATTAAAGGATGAACAGCCTGAAACTAAAATAAGTTTTGTTACAACCCCTTCTGCATCTCCGCTTGTGATGTGTCTTCCGGAGGTTGATAATGTTATTTCGTACGACAAGAAAGGCTTGCAATCAGGATTCAGAGGCATAAAATTTATTGCAGAAGAATTAAAAGAAAGAAAAGTAGATTGCATATTATCTTTACACCGTTCATTCAGGACAGCATTTTTATCATACTTCACTAAGCCTGTTTATTCAGTTTCTTTCAATAAAAGTGCATTATCTGTTTTATATAAGTATAGAATAAAATACAAACCTCATCTGCACGAAATTCAGAGGGATCTATCGTTGCTTGATTCTTTTGATAATATTAATAATCATATTTTACAAATACCTGATTTGAAAATTGAAATCGAAGATGAATCAAAAGAATTTATTGAGAACAAACTTAATGAAATCGGAATAAAGCAGGGAGATGATATTATAATAATCGCCCCGGGTTCAATCTGGGAAACTAAAAGGTGGGAAGAAAATTATTTTGCTGAATTATGCTTGCTATTTAAAGATAAAGGATACAAAACTGTTTTGATTGGTTCAAAAGTTGATAAGGAAATCTGTTCAAGAATAGCTATTAGTTCTCAATCTTATAACCTTGCAGGTGAGGCCTCGATTCCCCAGACATTATACCTTATGAAACTTTCAAAATTAACTGTTACAAATGATAGTGCACCTACTCACTTTGCAGGACTAATGAATTGTCCAGTTGTAACAGTTTACGGCCCGACATCACCACAGTTCGGTTTTGCTCCTTCCGGGCGAAATAGCAGGATTGTTGAAAATGAAAGTTTAAAGTGTAAACCTTGTTCTATTCACGGCAGCCATAAATGTCCCATTGGAACCCATGAATGTATGAAAGAATTAAAACCGGAGATTGTTTATATGGCATGTATGGATGTTTTGAGGCAATCCTGATTATTACACTAAAGAGAGAAATGTATCTTATTCAGCTTTTTTTATTACCATAACAGATTTCCTGACTTGTTTCACAAAGACAATGTTTTTTATATTGATTCTTTTATTATCATCCCAAGAGTAATCATATATTTTTGAGATATATCGGGTTTAATTTTTACGGCAAGCATATTTACATTGTCTGATGTCGTATCGAAAAAAGACTTTTATATAGATTAAGCAATACCTCCTAAATATCTGCCATCAACACTGTTCACGAAAAGCACACTGTCATCGTTTTTTATCAAAGCGATATTGTTTCTTACCTGGAAATTTCTTATACCATCCCAAATTGTGGTTTTATCTTTGACAAATTTTTCCGGGAATAAGTTTTTTCGTCTGTTTAATCAGCCAAAATGCAATTAATCCAATGTTATTTTTTTAAACCGTTTAAAAGTAATTGCTCTATTTCGGGAGCGGGAAACATTCTGTTTAATGTATCCATAACGAAGTAAACGGCAGTGGTGTCTTTCATCACAATTATTTCAGGTAAAATTTTTAAAGATATTCTGCTCATATAGGGCTGTTTATCGGTTGCCTGAATCATTGAATAAATCTCATAAAAACTGGTATCAATTTTCGAATCGGATAAGACCCGGCATATATGAGCAATATCTGTTTGTTGTGATGTGCATCCGCAGGAAAAGTTTGCGAACATATAAATCTTATGTTGGGCGGGATTGAAAGCTGTTTTAATTTGATTAACAATATTTGTATCGGGTAAATATTGGTCCATATCTACTTTAAAAGCTGCGAAAGTTGTGTTATTTAATAAATCCTTCATGTAAACTCTTACTGCTTCCTGGTTGTATGATATCGTCTGGGAGCATGCAACAAATATTACAGATAGTACTGCGGCGGCTAATCCGGTTTTAAGTAATTTTATATATTTCATTTTTTTTCCAAAAATAATTTTTAATACTTTTTATATATGTAATAACAACAAAAAAGGGTTTTTGTTTCAAAAAAATTTTCTAAAACATAAATAATCTAAAACACTGGTGACTGAAATAAATAATTATTGACGGAAACACACCGAAAAAAATCACGCCTGCTGTTGAAATTCCAACAGTCAGGTAGGAAATACTTTTTTCAATTGTCATTTCTGTTTCCGCAGGTTCTTTGAAATACATATTAATTATAAGCCTGATATAAAAATAAATTGAAATTATTGATGCAATAACTGCAACGATAGCCAGCCATGTGTAGCCGCTTTCGATTGCCGCGGCAAACAAATAGTATTTTCCGAAGAATCCCGCAAATGGAGGTATCCCGGTCAATGAGAGCATGAATACAGCCATTGTAGCAGCAATCACCGGATGTGTTTTACTTAATCCGGAATAATCTGTTAAATTCAGTCTGCCCTCATGGTTTTTTTCCAGGATGGACACTACAGTAAAAGCACCGATTTGCATAAACATATATGCCGTTGTATAAAATGCTATCCCGTCCCAGCCTATTGCTGTATTCGCTACAATTCCCATCAATAAATATCCGGCATGAGCTACCGAAGAATATGCCAGCATTCTCTTTATATTTGTCTGAACGAGGGCGCTTATATTTCCAATAAGCATTGTTCCGGCAGATATCAATGCTATTATTAATTTGATTGTACCTGAGTTAAATATTTTTGGCAAGTTACCCTGGTAAACATCTATCGTCAGCATAGGCCTAAGTATTATAATAAAGCCTATTAAGGCTGCTGCTTTCCCTGCTGTGCTCATGAATCCCGCGACTACTGTAGGAGAGCCCTGGTAAACATCCGGAGCCCACTGGTGGAATGGGAATGCAGCTACTTTGAAACTCAGCCCGATTATTACCAGACCTAATCCTATATAAAAGATTAAGGAAATCTTAGTGCCTGAGTTAACATAAACCCCTATAGTATTAATGTCAATATTACCCGTACTGCCGTATAACAATGCAATTCCATATATCAGGAACCCTGTGGCAAATGCACCCAAAAGAAAATATTTTAGTGCAGCTTCTGCTGATTGAAGACTTGTCCTTATAAATCCCGCGAGAACATAGAATGAAATAGACATTATTTCAATTCCAATGAAAAGTATCAGAAGATTATTTGTATGTGCAATTAGCATCATACCGGATATTGACAATAAAATCAATGAGTAGAACTCATTAATTTCCTTATAGTTTCTTTTCATATATTCTTTTGATGCAATTATTGTCATTATACCTGCAATGCAAAACAGAACATCGAAAAACGCCGCATAGCCCCCGAATGTAATCATTCCTTTTGTTATCAGGCTTTCGGTGTGATAGAACGGGATTAATGAATTGACAGACAAGTGAACACTGTATGCTGAAAAAACAGCTGTAATTACCAAACCTATGAGTGAATAACCAAATCCGATATTTTTATTGTTCTTTGAAAATGCATCAATCACAATTGCAGATGTAGCAAAAAAAGAAATCGAAATAATTGGCAATATAAATAAAAATTCTTTTTCCATATATCGTAAACCTGACTTTAATTTTTATTTTTCTGAATCTGATTAGGATTTTCCTGATTGATTTTATTATTTGATATTGTATTATGTTTGTTTGAATTTAATTTCCCGGATTTTATCAATTCAAGTCTCTGAATCAACGCTTCTGTCGAGCTGTCAGAGATATTCAAAAATGTGAGGGGGTGCAATCCTATCCAGAAAATGAAAACGACTATGGGAACGAGAGTTGCCCATTCGCGTTTGTTTATATCCTTCAATCCTTCATTTTTTGGATTGGTAACCGGCCCGAACATTACCCTCTGGAACATCCATAAAAGGTAAACAGCCGCGAAAATTACTCCAGTTGCCGCTATAATTGTATAAGCCCATGAATGAAGGAAAGGAGAACGGAATGCCCCGAGCATAGTAAAAAGCTCTCCGACGAATCCGTTCAAACCGGGCAACCCGACTGAACCGAGCATGGCAATAGCAAAGAAAACCGTAAATGCCGGCATTACTCGTGCTATTCCTCCGAATTCTGCTATATCCCTTGTGTGCCGTCTTTCGTATATCATACCGACACAAAGAAAGAGCATTCCTGTAGTTAATCCATGATTCACCATTTGTATTATTGCTCCCTGCATGCCTTCAACCGTCATCGAAAAAATGCCCAGCACAACAAAACCGAGGTGGCTTACCGAAGAGAAAGCTACAAGTCTTTTTACATCTGTCTGTACCATAGATACCAATGCACCGTAAACAATTCCGATAACAGCCAGCCATGCTATATAAGGTGCAAATTCTATTGATGCTTGAGGAAATAATTCAAGATTAAACCTAACTAAGCCGTAAGTTCCCATCTTTAATAATACTCCCGCTAGTATTACCGAGCCTCCGGTTGGAGCTTCAGTATGTGCGTCAGGCAGCCATGTATGAAAAGGAAATAACGGTACTTTTATGCAGAATGACAATGCAAAAGCTATGAAAAGCCATCTCTGGACCTCGATCGGGATTGGTGTATTCAATAAGGCATTTCTTATTAAAATGAAATTCGTTGTGAAACCGTATTGACTGTGCAGAATGAACGAACCTGTATAATAGCCCAGCCATACTATTGCTGTGAGCATGAATAGTGAACCGACTGCCGTGAAAATAAAAAATTTCACGCTTGCATAAATCCTGTCTTTGCCCCCCCAGATGCCGATTATGAAGTACATAGGTATAAGTATTATTTCCCAGAAGAAGAAAAATAAAAACAAATCCAATGAAATAAATACTCCGGTCATTGCGAACTGGAGAAGTAAAAACATCATATAATATTCTTTTTCCCTTTTATCTATTGCACTGAAGGATGATAAAATTGTAATTGTTGAAATGAAAGTTGTCAGCATTAATAACAACATTGACATTCCATCGAGCCCGATCCTGAATCCCGCATCTATTATCGGTATCCATTTGGCTTCGAAATAATACTGAAAACCGGGATTGCCTGAATTAAATCCGAACAAAACAATCAGGGAAATCAAAAATGTCAGAAAAGAAATTCCAAAAGCAGTGTATTTTATTGCCTTTGTGTTTTCTTTATTATAAAACAATAATAAAACGGAACCCAGTAACGGTAAAAATAGTGTAATTAATAAGGCTGCCATAATTTCTTTTTTTAGTTGTCAAACATCTTGATACATTAATAACTTAAAATGAGCCACGCAAGAATGATGATAATGCCTCCTATCATCAGTATTGCATAATTTTGAGCCACACCTGTCTGTATTTTTCTAATCTTCTGACCAACGCTCACAGTTAATTTTGCCGAACCGTTTACAAATCCGTCAATGATTTTAACGTCGAATATTTTCCATAAAAATCCCTGAGATAATGATAGCAGGGGATTGACAATTGCTGCAAAATATCCTTCATCTAGAAAATATTTATTCCATAATAAATTATACATCGGCTTATAACGTTCGGCAAAAGCCCTGGGCATTGACCATTCTTCATCGTTATAAAATTTATTTGCAAGGTAAATCCCGGTTACTGCAACAGCAACGGAAATTACCATTAACAGATATTCAATCGAATGTACTTCGTGTACTTCGGGTCGTTTTAAAATCTCATGAGCTTGGGCGAAAACCGGATTGAGCCATGATTCCATCAAATTTGGATTGTGGCTGAACCAAAATCCTAAGGCATAGGGTATTCCGAGAAATCCTCCGATTGCAGACAAAACTGCAAGAATAATTAACGGTATTGTCATAGTCTTTGGGGATTCATGTGGATGAACGTGTTCATGGTCGAATCTCTCTTTGCCGTGGAATGTCAGCTTAATAAGCCTGTACATATAGAATGCCGTAAAGAGAGCCGCAGTCGCTCCAATAAGCCATATAGCAAAATTACCGTTATTGAAGGTGTTCCATAGAATTTCATCCTTGGAAAAGAATCCGCTGAATAAAGGGATGCCTGATATTGCAAGTGTCGCTACCAAAAATGTTTTATAAGTAACAGGCATATATTTTCTTAAGCCGCCCATCTGCTTGATGTCCTGGATATCATGCATCCCGTGGATAACTGAACCGGCACCGAGGAACAGGAGCCCTTTGAAAAAAGCATGTGTCATAACATGAAAAACTCCAGCTGTAAATGCACCGACTCCCAGAGCCGCGAACATGTAACCAAGCTGGCTGACTGTCGAATAAGCGAGAACTTTTTTTATGTCGTTCTGCACAAGCCCAATGCTTGCAGCCCAAAATGCCGTTATGATGCCTACTATTGCAACAACATCCATCGAAACAGGGGAGAGGGCAAACAGTACGGAATTTCTTGCAACTAAGTAAATACCTGCCGTTACCATCGTAGCGGCATGAATTAATGCGGATACAGGAGTAGGTCCTGCCATTGCATCGGGAAGCCACACAGCTAATGGTATCTGGGCTGATTTCCCTGTACAGCCAAGGAACATTAGCAATGTTATAGCAGTCATGATTCCGCTTCCGAAATACTTGGCGCTACATGCTGCAGCAGTTTGCAGAACCTGAGAATATTGAAGGGAATTAAACTCGCTGAATATTAAAAACATTGCAATCAAAAATCCAAAATCCCCGATTCGGTTTACGATAAAGGCTTTATTGCCGGCATCTCCAGTCCACTTAATGTTGACTCCCTCGAATTGCCTGTCATACCAGAATCCTATTAAAAGATAAGAGCAAAGCCCAACACCTTCCCATCCTAAAAAGGTCAGGAGGAAATTATCGGCTAACACAAGGTTCAGCATCATAAAGATGAATAAATTCAGATAGGCAAAGAAACGGTAGAAACTCCTGTCACCATGCATGTAGCCTATTGAATATACATGTATGAGAAACCCGACTCCCGTTACAATTAATGAAAAAAGTATTGAAAGCTGGTCAACCTGGTATGATATGTTTACTTTCAGAACTCCTGCACCGAGCCATTGATAAACGGGTACTGTAATTGTATTTATATGTTGTTTCCCAAGCATGTCGAAAAAAATGAGAGAAGAAACCACGAGTGACGCGAACACAGTTCCGCTTCCTATTGTTCCTATTATCGCTTCTTTCTTCAGGTATTTTCCGGCTAATCCAATCACAATGAAGCCGACGAGGGGGAAAAGGGGTACAAGCCAAATTAATTGTTCCATTTGTTTTATCCAGTTCTGATTCTTATGTTTTTTTAATCAATCTCTTATGAAAATTTTAATTAATCTTCCTGTATTTTCAATCATCAAACAGTACGGAATTTCTTGCAACTAAGTAAATACCTGCCGTTAC
>DAHXMP010000439.1 GCA_027371665.1 Bacteroidota bacterium
TTGATTAAGGTGTTTATGCGTACTTGCATCTTTAGCAAAAACTATAACGCCGCTTGTTTCTTTATCAAGTCTGTGAATCGTAAAAATATTAGTGTATTTTTTTTTCAGGGAGTCATAAAGATTCAGCAAACCTCTTTCATAACGGTCAGGTATTGTTAAAACACCGGCAGGTTTGTTTAAAACAATGATAGAATCATCTTCATATAAAATATCAATTATATCTTTTTTAGAAGTCATATATAATATAGATGCTGTTTGATTGAATCCTGTTCAAAAAGTCAAAAGATTATATTTCACCTGAAGCGGATTTATATGTATTTGACATTAACATTGCAACTGTCATTAACCCTACACCGCCCGGAACCGGTGTAATGGCTGAGGCTTTTTCCATGACCGAATCGAAATCAACATCTCCGACAATAAGATATCCTTTTTCTTTACTTTTGTCAACGACACGATTGATGCCGACATCTATAATTACAACTCCATCTTTAACATCATCCGATTTAATAAACTTAGGAACACCGATAGCAGTTATCAGAATATCTGCCTGTTTGGTATAATATCTGATATCGGGTGCAGCAGTATGGCATATAGTAACAATTGCATTTGCATTTGGTTTTTTTTGATATAAGAGATTTGCAATCGGTTTCCCAACGATATTGCTTCTTCCAACCACAACAACATGTTTACCTTTTGTCTGAATATTATATCTTTTCATTAACTCGATAATACCGGCAGGTGTGCATGGCACAAATCCCGGCAAACCTATTACAAGCCTTCCGAAACTTTCAGGATGGAAACCGTCAACATCTTTCAAAGGAGAAATTGAATTAATTACTTTCGCTTCATCAATATGTTTTGGTAAAGGTAATTGCACTAATATTCCGTGAATAGAAGAATCATTATTCCATTGTTCAACGTAATTAAGAACTGTTTTTTCATCAGTATCTTCAGAAAGTCTAATAACAATGGACTTAAACCCGAGTTCAGCACACGCTTTTTCTTTTGAAGCCACATATGATTTCGCTGCAGGATTCTCGCCAACCAGTAAAAGTGCCAATCCGGGCTGAATCCCTTTTTCAACAACTAATTTTTTTGTTTTTTCTTTAATCTCTTCTTTAATCTGTGCTGAAATCAGTTTGCCATCAATAATCTGAGCCATGATACCCTTTTTTTTATTCAAAATAAAATTCTTAAAATTAAATTAAAAACTAACTTCAATACCACCTGTAAAAATATTGAATTTACTGACGTTGTAATCCAGAAAAACAGCAATGGGACCTATTTGATATGATGCACCGATAACCCACTTAAAATTGAAATCATTAATTCTAATATTTGAAGTTTGCTTAACAGAATCACCGGGAAAACCACGTGCCGGATCCGGGGGCATTAAAACAAATACGCTATCTTTTGAATTCGGAACCGGAACGTATTTGCCCTCAATTAATCCTAACTGCCATTGTAAAGCAATAGGTAAAGTAAAAGTAAAGTCCGAATTTATATTAATTGATTCAAAAGAGAACCCGCTATAAAAATTTAACTTATCATCCAAATAGCTTTTCCCAATTTGGAGATTAAAATCCCAAAATGTAGCCATAGTATTTAATTTGCTGCTCGTTACTCCGATATCGTTTTTAAGGCTGGTACCCTGATAAACTGCCTGTACAGCCATATCAAAAGGCATGCCCGGGAAATATTGTGATATACTGTGTTTCAGGCCAATTCCCCAAAAAGCAAAATGGCCAATGTTTGAACCCATATATACAGGAGGTATGAACCGAATCAACATTTCAGTGCCAAACAGAGACCCGATTTCAAATTGTGGAACTATTGCAAACATAGTATTAATATTTGCACCGGGAGGTAATGCAAAACTTTCAGGAAACTTGGCTATTGTAGCTATTAGTGTATCTTGAAAAGATTTTGGAAGAAATTGATAGACCGGATTACTCCTTACAAGTGAATCTAATGCATTATGTGGCAAATAGAATAGTGTGTCTTGTTTTCCAAGAATTGTAGCAGAATTCTGAGGAACTTTTATCAATCCTTTATGAGCACCATAAATTCCATCATAGAGAACCGTCTTTAGTGCATAATACATTAATCCGGCTGTGTCTTTAATTATTATTTTTTGATGCATAAGATCTATATCGGCATATTTCTGAAGCTCTCCCCATGTCTGTGGATTACTAATATCGAAGTATGCTGTTGGAAGTTGAGGGCTATATGTCTTTTGGTTGTCCCTTACAAAGCCAAGCATGGTGTTCACACTGATTTTGAAATAAGGTTTATCAACTTCGGAAGGCACATAAGCCTGGTTAAAAAAGCGGGAGTTTGAAGTTGCATTTATTGATTCAACCATCGGCTGAAGGTACGGCACTCCGTTAAGTTCAAAAATATCCTTACCAAAAGCCCTTGCAAGATTTACCGTATTCCAGTCAATTTCCGCATAAGAAATAATTGGAACCATGATAATCAATATATAAAATATTAATTTATTGCTCATAAAATAACCGCTGAAAAAATATCAATTTGTTATCAAATTAGCTATCTCATAAACCTTTTGTATATAATCATATAAATCGGTAATGCAATGAAGAAAATACACAATAAAATTATGAAAATAAATCCGACATCAAATACAAAACGAATTGTTGCAAATATCATTTGCCAAATTACTAGAAATACAATTATTGCTGCTACAATTGCAATCAGCCATGAAATCAATTTTTTCAAATTTCACCCCTCTAAATAAAGACATGTACAAACTTACGAAATTTAGAACAATTCATATGTCTGAACTAAACTGTTTTTATAGCCTTTTTCCACTTGTATGAAGTAATTTGTTGCAGAACTATACCCCCAATAATAATGATTAAGCCTAAGATTGAAGTAAATAATATTTTTTCTCCTAGAATATAATGAATAAACACAAGAGATATAAAAGGAGAAATATAAATCAGTGTTGAGACTGTTGCCGTCGTCTTAGACCATTTAAGAGCATTCAGCCAAAACACAAATGTTAATCCCATTTCAAAAGTACCCACATAAGCGGCAGGGAGCAAGACTTTAACATTAGGTAAAGAGATTTGTCCAAAAACTAAATTATAAATTAATATGAACATAAAACCAAAAATAAAATTCAGAAAAAGTTTGATAAGAGCGTCTCGTTTATCCTTTAAATTAAACAGCCAATATAAAGCCCAGATTACTGAACTGCCAAGTGCTAAGATAACACCTGCAGTATTGAACGAAGACCAATTCAAAAGTGTCCCCTTTGTCGAAATGATTACAACGCCAATAAAGCTAATCAAGACAGATAATATACTGATTACCCTGATTTTTTGTTTTAATATTGGTATTGACATAAGAACGAGCATAACACCCCATGTGTAATTAAGGGGTTGTGCAAGTTGTGCAGGCAAAAGTGAATATGCATTGAAAAGAACGGTATAATATAAGAACGGATTTAGAAATCCGAGAAGTGCTGAATAAATAATTTGATTTACTTGACTCTCTTTTATAAGCAACAGTTTTCCCTTTAATAATAATATTGAAAATAATACAAGGAGTGAAGTCATTGATGAAAACAACAACAGTTGTGCAGAGTCCATCTCTTTAAGTGCTAACTTGAAAACAGTCGCAACTGTTGACCAGCAAATCACCGATAACAAAGCAAAAAAATATGACCTAAACTGATTTGTCATTTTAATATAAATAATTGAAGTATTATTTACTTATTCAAAAACAATTCTTTTATAAAAAGTAATTTTTTGTCATTAAACAAATTCCTATTTATATCTATTAAAACTGTATTTTGTTTTTTTTTAAAATTACTGAATAAAATATAATGGGTAAAAAAAAGGACAAAAAAAAGAAAAAATTAAAAAAGAAAGAGTACAAAAAGCTTAAGAAAAAATTAAAGAAACTCAGATGTAAGGGTAAATATTGCGAAGGCAGATGTACAGGAAAATGTAAGTAAAAATTACTTTGTACTAAAAAGTATTTTTTTTTCATACTCCATTTTATTAAATTCAAATTTATACATTTATAAATATACGTGAGATTCATGGTTAAAAATAACAAAGCTGATATTCCGGATAACTTAAGTAACAAACAAGTCAAAATTTCTCCTAAAAAAAGATTTGATAATATTATCAGAGCTATGAGGGTCTTATCCGATGAGCTTGATTATGAGAGGCTTTGTAAGAAGATAATCAAAGAGATAGAAAAATTAAATATTGCCGATAGAATCGTTTTACTTAATAACAATAATATCGAAGGTAAATTATTCCTTGAATACGGCATAAACAAAACCGATAATGAAATTGTTAATTATCGCTCAACATTGTTCACTAACTCTAAAATTTTACCTAATGATGTCATCACAAAATCATTACTTGAAAAAAAAATGATTTTGGGAAAAGAACCTTTTGAAGACGTAATATTAAAATCAGATAAATATGTAGAATTAATAAAACCAATGTCTTTATTGTGTCTTCCTATAATCTACCAAAATGAACTCATTGGAATGATATATTTAGAAAATTATGCAAGTAAAGATATTTTCCAGCCACAAGTAATAGATGAATTGAAAATTTTAGCAAGTCAAGCCGGGATATCACTTAAAAACACTAAACAATATAAATCTTTAGAAAAATCATTCGAGCTCGAGCAATTATCGAGAAGAACTGAAGAAAATTATTCAGAACTCAAAAATGAATTAATTTCTAATATATCACTCGAACTTAACACCCGTTTAAACGGAATAATTGGAATAACCGAATCATTAATTAGAGGTACGGCCGGTAAATTAACGGAAGACGTTGAATACAACCTGTCCCTTATCTCTTCAACAGGAAAACAAATTTCATTTATTGCAAATGATATTCTCGATTTTTCAAAACTGGAAACAACAGAAATTGTGCTCAAAAGAAAACCTGTTGACTTGAAAAAAATTGCTAACTATGTTGGAAGTTTATCCGGAATATTGATTGGCGATAAACCCATCAAATTCAGAAATAAAATTGGCAGGGACATTCCTTTAGTTCTTGGTGATGAGAATAAAATTCAGTTTGTATTATACGATTTAGTTAATAACGCAATTAAATATACTAAGGAAGGAGCTATTGTTGTAAGTGCAGATATTGTAGATAAAATGGTTGAAGTATCTGTTTCGGATACAGGTGTGGGAATTACTCCTGATATGCTTGGTTCAATATTTAAAAAAATATCCGATATTAAAACGGCAGCACAGAAAAAAGGATTTTCAGGTTTTAGCCTGGCAATTGACAAATATCTCGTTGAGCTCCATAAGGGGACAATAAATGTCGAATCGAAGGTCAATGAAGGAAGCCGTTTTAGTTTTACACTGCCTTTGTTTGATGAAAAAAAATTTAATAAGAAATATAAAACCCTGAAACCATTTGAAACATCCCTCGATCCGGAACCTGATACTATTGATACTGATAAATCGGTTTATCATAAAGGCATCAATATTTTGGTTGTTGACGATGAACCCTTAATGGCACAATTGATAAAAAATTATTTTGCTCTTTACAATTATAATATTGAAATAAGATTAGACGGATATTCAACAATCAAATCATTAGAGAAAGGAGATGAATATGACCTGATAATTCTTGACATCATGATGCCCGACATTAGTGGTTTAGAAGTAGCAAGACAAATCCGGCAAAAATATTCTTTGTTTGAATTGCCTATTCTTATAATTACTGCCAGAAATCAAATTGCTGATTTAGTTGAGGGATTTGAAGCCGGAGCAAATGATTATCTATTGAAACCGTTTGACGGCAACGAACTTGTTTCAAGGGCTAAGACTCTCATTAAACTAAGGAGACTTACTAAGGTCAACCTGATTCTCCAGGAGGCAACCGAATTTAAAAATCCATTTATTAATATGACAGTTCATGACCTTAAGAATCCCTTAAATGTTATCCAGGGAATTTCTTTAATGTTGAAAGACTATTATGGCAAAGAATCCGAACAAACTGAAATGTTAAGCCTTATTAACGAATCGTCAACATTAATGTCTAATTTGATTAATGAACTTCTTGAAAACGCTCATCTGGAAAGCGGGAAAGTTGCTGTTAATAAAAGCGAAATAAATATGAATGATGTTGTCAAGGAAGTATTGACAAACAATAAAGCCCGTGCCAATTCAAAGGAACAGACATTAGTTTTTTCACCGGGGCCGGAATCTTCCTCTTTTATTAACGGAGATAACATAAGGCTCCATGAAATTATTGATAATTTAATAAACAATGCTATTAAATTTTCTCCTAAAGGAAAATCTATTTTCGTTACAGTAAAAAATGTTAAAGCACAAAAAAATATAAAGTATGTCAGATGTGAAATTAGAGACGAAGGCCCCGGTTTGACGGACGAAGATAAAGAAAAAATCTTCGGTAAATTTCAAAGGTTATCGGCAAGGTCAACCGGAGGAGAATCCTCAACGGGACTTGGCTTATCAATCGTTAAGCAGCTCGTCGAATTACACGACGGTACAATTTGGGTTGAAAGCGAATATGGGAAAGGAACAACTTTTTTTGTTCAATTTCCTGTAAAAGATACCGGAAAATCAATTGATTTAAAATTTTAATAAAAAAGTTCTTTTTTCAGTTCATTAGATTATTTAACTTCTCTCAGATTATTTGACAAGGAGTGTCTTATGAAAACATTTATTATGATGACAAAACTGGCGCCTGAACTCGGTAAACGGGTAAAGGAAAGAAATGCTCTCGGAAGGGAATGGCTTGATAGAGTAAAAGAAAAATGTCCCGATGTAAAATTTCTTGCTCATTATGCAATTCTCGGGCAGTATGATTTTATTGATATTTATGAAGCACCCGATGACGAAACTGCCGCGAAGGTTTCTTTAATAAGCAGGGAATACGGTGCATTCGAGGCACAGAGCCTGAGTGCCATACCATATAAAAAATTTCTCAAACTGATTGACGAAATTTAGAGAAAAGATTTATTCAATAATTCTGTGCTACTGATTTGAATTTCATAAAATGAAAGGTACAAATAGTTTTGTCCTTAACATGTAATTTTTGTATTCTTCACCGAAATATTCGGTACACTCTTTCTCATCGAATTTTGCTGTTATTACAAGAAAAATAGTTGATAAAAGTGCGACTATTATTAAGAATAAAGTAATTTGCTTTAATAAAACACCCCATGCCAAAAAAATCAAAGAGCCATAAATCGGGTGCCTTATATATTTATAAATCCCCGAGCTAACTAATTCAGTTGTTTTTTCCAACTTATATAAAGTTCTATCATTCCTTGTTTCATCAACATTTCCCATTTTTCGAAGTGTAATTAGCCCTGACAAAACCAGGAATAATGAGTATAGTAAAAATATCCAGGAAAAAATTTGATTGATACTGAAAACATTACTGTACCATTCTTTGTAATTAAAAACTATCAACACTATAATAAATTCCCAGGCAAAGAAACGATAAAAACCATGCCTTTCGAAATGTAAAAGAATTTTTCTTGAAGCTATTACAGCAATTATGCTTAAAGAACAAAATATAATAATTTGAAAAACAGACATAGAGTAACAAAATAAATGTATTACAAATTTTTACAAGCTTATCATACAAAATAATGTTTTTTAATATGAGGGTCATTAGGTATTGTAATCAGGGCATTATCTATGAGCCTTGTTTTGCCGAGATAAACAGCTATTACAAGAATAACGTGCTCGCCGGGCAAAAAGACATCGGGTTCTTCGAGCGTGTCTGCATCAGCGGCAGAAGCATAATCAATTTTTATTTCGTGCACCGAACGCAGGGTATTATGTAAAACCGCATTAATTATTTTTCTCCTGTTCTCACCCTTTTCGATAACCAGCAATGCATCAGACAAAGATTTGTAGATAACTCCAGCTTTTTCTCTTTCGGCAGAAGATAAATACACATTTCTCGAACTCATCGCAAGCCCGTCATTTTCACGTATTGTCGGTGCGACAACAACTTTCAAATCGAACAAAAAGTCCCTTACAAGCTGATAAATGGCCAAAGTCTGCTGGTAATCCTTTTGACCGAAAACAGCGATGTGAGGTTTTGTAATATTAAATAGTTTCGCAACGACAGTAGCCACACCGTTAAAATGATTATGTCGTTTTTCACCTTCAAATTTATCGGTTATTCCCGTCATATTAATTGCAGAATGAAATCCGCCGGGATACATTTCTTCAGTTGCAGGATTGAATAAATAGTCGCTACCGTTTTCCTGAGCCAAATTATAATCTCTTTCAGGTGAACGCGGATACTTTTCGAAATCCTCATTGGGAGCGAATTGTGTGGGATTTACGAATAATGTCGTAATAACAACATCGGCAAGTTCTTTTGCTTTTTTAATAAGGCTGATATGTCCCTCATGGAGATAGCCCATTGTCGGGACAACTGCAATTTTTTTTCCTGCAAGCCTGTGAGATTCCGATATACTCTGCATTTCAGCAGATTTCGCTATTAATTTCATTTATCGTTTGTTAAATATAGTAAAAAAATAATTTCTTAATTTATAAAAAAATCCTTCTATTACCTTGTTTATGACATATTGATAGCTTAAAGGAGAGAAGTTATTATTTGTACAAAATCAGAAAATCCTCCTTAATCCCAATTTTTCTAAGGTTGAAACTTCATAGTGCCATATTTTTGTTCTACATTCATTTTATCATTTGTCCCGTAATCAGGACGACGTCTAATTACATTTTCAGTTTCTCCGCCCCTGCCCTACCTTTTGTATTAGCAATTATCGCTGATACAAAACTATCGGTATTTGACGACAAAACATGAGCCACTATTTCGATAGAATCATGATATTTTTCTTCAAAAGACACAGCTTTTTCACTCAATATTTTCTTGATTACATCGAGGTCTTCGTAAATGCACTGGATTTTTACCGGAGTTGTGATGTAAACCGGAACGATTTTACAAATTTTCAGGACATCATCGGCGGCATTCGCATAAGCGCGGGCAAGACCTGCAACACCGAGTTTCTTTCCACCGAAATAGCGTGTAACAACGACAATCACGTCGCTGATTTTATATTTATTAACCGTAAAAAGTATAGGTTTGCCTCCTGTTCCGGACGGCTCACCATCGTCGCTTAAACGGTAATCAAGCCCTTCCTTCCCGATTCTATAAGCAAAACAGTTGTGCGAAGCATCGTGATACCTGGTTTTAATATTATTGAGGAATTCCAACGCAAGTTCTTTTGAAGGTACAGGAGTAGCAGAAGCAATAAACTTAGAGGATTTAACTTTAAGTTCAGCAGTTTCCGCTTTAGCGATTGTATAATAAATATCCTTATCTTTCGACAATGTTCCCATAATTATGAAATAAATTTTCTCTTTTCTTAATCAATAATTATCATCAAGGTATAAAAATGAAAATCGGAATAGTTTGCTACCCCACTTATGGAGGAAGCGGAATTGTAGCAACGGAACTTGGTTTAAATCTCGCTAAAAAGGGGCATGAAATACATTTCATAAGCTATGCCCTGCCGGCAAGATTAAATAAATTTCAACCAAATGTTTTTTTCCACGATGTGGAAATGCCACATTATCCCTTATTCGAATTTCATTTATATACATTAGCCCTCGTGGGCAAAATAATTGACGTAGCAAAATACGAAAAAATTGACATACTTCACGTGCATTATGCCATACCTCATGCAATAAGCGGTTACCTTGCAAGCCAAATACTTGAAAAAGAACATAAAGTCAAATTAGTTACGACTCTTCATGGAACCGATATTACTTTGATAGGGCTCGAACCGAGTTTTCATCCAATCGTGAAATTTTCATTGGAACATTCCGATAAAATAACAGCTGTTTCAGGTTATCTTAAAGAAAAAACAATTCAGCATTTCGATACCGGAAAGGAAATAGAAGTTATTCCTAACTTTGTTGACACAAAAGTATATAAGAGAATTGACTATCCTGAACTGAGAAAAAATATAGCACCTGATAAAGAAAAAATTTTGATACATGTTTCAAATTTCAGGAAAGTTAAAAGAGTATGTGATGTGGTTAAAATCTTTGCGGAAGTGATTGCTTATGTTCCTTCTAAGCTTCTTCTCGTTGGTGACGGGCCTGAAAGCAGTGCGGCTGAAAAGCTCGCTAAAGAACTTGGGATTTCTCAACATGTGAATTTTTTAGGCAAGCAGACATCATTAATCGAACTTCTGTCCGTATCGGATATATTTCTTCTTCCGAGCCAATCGGAAAGTTTCGGTTTATCGGCATTGGAAGCCATGAGCTGCGGGGTTCCGGTTATAGGTTCAAATATAGGAGGCATTCCGGAAGTTGTCGAACATAATGAATCCGGCTATGTAGCTGAGCTGGGAGACATAAATAGAATGGCAAAATATATACTCGAATTATTAAATAAACCAAAAAAATGGGAATCCTTTTCACAGGCTGCCAGAAAAAGAGCAGTCGAGCTTTTCAATATAGACTTAATCGTTCCCAAATATGAAAATTTGTACAGGGAACTCCTCGAACCGTAAACTCAAGGTATAAGCATAAACTTTGCAAACTGAATGGAATTTGCATTTTTAATTTCTATGAAATAGCAGTCGGATGCCAAACCGATTGTTGGAATTATGAATTGATGTTTGCCGTCAAATTCAGAATGAAATAAATAATGTTTTACTCTTACACCCGTTAAATTATAAATATCAATATTATATACATTCGAGCTATTACCGGAATTTGTAATAAATCCTATTGTTATTGGTAAACCCTCATAAACCGGATTGGGACTAATAGATATGAAAACTTGTTTATCGGAATAAGGTATCGAATAATTCCTGATTTTAATATCATCCAGATGGATACCATCAAAATTGAAATAAGAGTTGCTTAACATTCCGAACCGTAAAAGAATATTTTTATTTATATATTGGCTGAGTGAAGCATCCTGTTCAACCCAATCGGGGAAGAAACCATCGAAACCATATTTGCCTTTTTCCTGGCGGCTGCCTTCGGCTCCTAATCCTTCATTCATTCTCGAAGTGCTGAGATTTTCCCATGAAGAACCGTTGTTAGAAGAGACTTGAACAACCGCTACATCATTACCGGGTTCTATATACCAGTGTGCTTTGAACTCAAGAGTTTCATTGTCGGCATTTATTCTTATAGGCACCCCATAAGTTAAATAATTATCCTTCATATCATCATAATTCCCGCCGGGGCTGTCGGACAGCACATCTTTATTTAAAACGCTGTCATACTCTGTCCCCCAATTATTCAACATCCAGTTTACGAGAGACTGCCTATCCGAATATAGAACCTGGGTCGAATAATTATATAATTGTAACTGAAATGTATCGAGCCGCGGAATACTATCCTGAATAATCTCTACACGGAAAGGCATCATTGAGCCGTTAATAAAATTGTCTGCTTGAGATATATGAAAAAATTCCGTTATTTTGTCCCCCGGTTTTAAGGGAATTATTGGCCTCTGATACGAGTCAACCATAATCGAGTCATTCAATGAACTTAATTTTAAAAAACAGGGATTATCCGAATTTTCAACACCTATATTTTGTATAGTCAATGATACATAACCTTTACCGGATGTGCTGTCATAATTAAAAGATATTGATATAGGTCTAAGATTAACTCCGCCGGACCATAAAACCTGGTAGTTCGTGTATAAATTATTTTGTGCAATTGGAATGATTCTATCCATGGGAGGCCAGAAACCATCTAGTACTGTTCCTGCTTCGGATGTCATCGAAATAATTTTTTGTTTCTCAGGGCTAGCAAGATACATCCAATCATCCGAGGCACCTGAAGTACGATACAGAATCGTTTGAAAATCCCTGCCAAAACAATAGTGATTATTTTTGGTAACATCCTCGGAAAATGCCCTGTACAAAACAGAATCAGGCGTTTCAGAATTAACATATGCCCACGGGTAAATCAGAGAACCACCGAAGGTGTGATAATTCAAGGCTGTTTTAATATGATGATTAACACAAAAATCCCTGACAGCCTGGGTTTCAGGTTCCGAAAACGGAGCCGTACCACGGTAATTTTCCGAAGAAGGGTCGTTGGAAGAACCTGATGCAGGTGAATCCCATGATTCCATCGGTCCATAATTCCTATTGAGGTCAACGCCAAAAGACGAGTCACTGTTTATTCGCCTGTTCTTTCGCCACATACCGCCACCACCGGGCATAGTTTCTTCATTATAAAAATAGCCGTCAGGATTAATCACAGGAATTACGTAAACAGCCCTGTTATGCAATAAAAAAAGTGCTTCAGGATTACCGGAATCAGCATTTTCAAGCAAATTCCACAAAAAATAAACTAATGTAGTCAAACCCCCGGGCTCACGTGCATGGTGTAAAGCAGTAAATAAAACCTGCTCCTGTGAATCCGAATCACCGAAACAATAAGCCAATATAGGCCTGCCTTCAATCGAATGGCCTATAATTTGAGAATCGGAAACAAATTGAGGAAATTTAGAGTGCATATCGGCGAAAACTTTATAGGCTTCTTCCAAAGTATAATAACCGCCCATTGAACCATAAGTAAAATCTGTTCCAGCAAGAACTTTCGGAACTTCTTTACCCGATTTAGTGAGAATTGACTCGTAGTAGCTTTCCAAATCATCATTTAAAATTTCATATTTAATTTTTTTAATTCTTACCTGGTTAAATTCATGCTCATTCAAAATGCAATCAAGCCAATCGCTGTTTCTGATACATACTTCTGATACAATGCTCATAGCGGCTGCAGAATCAAAATTGAAATGATTATTATAATAGAGCCTGATTAAATAATAACCGTAATGTTTCTTGTTAAATAAAATAGTCTGAGAATTTAATTCCGAAGTAATGATAATACTGAAAAGTAAAAATAAAAAAATTATTTTCTTTAAATTATCCATCAATTTCGTTCCGCAACAAATAAGAATTTATTATGGAATGTCGAATTGCAGTTGAGATTATTTCCAAAAATATTTTTAAATAAAAAAATTTATTTTTGTTTATTAATCCATTCGGAAATAATTTTAATAATAAGCTCAGAAACATGCCCTTCTTTATTGTATTCATCCGGTTTGATAATACCTTCTCCAGCCATGAAAAGATGGTTTAGTTTGGGATAACTGTATATCTCAACATTCTTTCTGCCAGTCATAGCCTTTTCCCATAATTTCAGGTCATCATAAGTAACCTGGTAATCCCGATGTCCCTGAAGAATCAGCATAGGCAGATTCAATTTTTTGGCCATCTCAACCTGGTTATAATTTCTCAGGCTGAGCCAGTAAAGTGCATTTGTATTCATCGGCAGTTCTTCTTTAGGAGTATTTATAGAAAGGTTTTTACTCTTTACTCTTTTAATTTGTTTTTTTACTTCTGCAATTTTTTCCTTTTCTTCTTTAGAAAGCTTACCATCAAGTTTAAATATGTATTGGAGCTGGCTCAGGTAAACATCTTCAAGCGGCCGTGCAGGAGCAGCCATAAAAATGAGTCCTGCAATTGTTGAATCTTCCCGGGCAATTTTTGGCAATAGCATTCCTCCGAGACTGTGTCCTAAAACATAAATTTTTCTTTTATCTATTTCGGGAAAAGTTGCTATTGTATCAATCGCTTTTATAGCATCATCAATTACTTCATCATAAATTGTTATCGAATCGGAATAATTTAAAAATTTATCCCTGTGAGTAAGAGTACGCTTATCATAACGGAAAACTGCAATACCTTTTGAAGCTAAACCCCAGGCAATATCCCTGAAAGGTTTATTTGGTCCTATTGTTTCATCGCGGTCATTTGGTCCCGAGCCATGTATTAGCACTACAACCGGGAAATTATTTCCATCCTTCGGTAAAGTTAAAACACCCTTCAATCTCCAACCGGGATAACCAAACTCAATGTCTTTTTCTGAAAACGAATTTTTGTTAACATAATCAGGTGGTTTATAAAAATCCTTCTCTACTTTTGAAGTAAGCACAAAACCCGCGATTTTATTCAGGCTGTCGAATGAAAACCTGTATCCAATCGTTGCACGGTCGTAATCACACTTTATATCCACGACATCGTATACCTCATACTTTGCATATTTATACTCGATGATTTCATGAAATTTGCCATATTGAAAATCGAGCATACTTTTAATAGTAACCAGCTTAGTTTCATCCAACTGTGCTTTAACAGCAGAGTCAAGCATTGCGGATATATCAGGATACTGCTCATTGCTCAAATATTCAAAAAATCGCTTCACAATCGGTTTTAATTCATTAAGCCTTTCTTCATCACTCTTCTTTGCATTAGTTGTGATAAATGATGTAAGTATCAAAATTGCTATTAATATTATTCTTCTCATAATGATTCTTGTGTTTTTTTATTTTAAATTTACATTAAGTTTCATAATTTTTATACATCAAGATTCCTGACATACTTTGCGTTCTGTTCAATAAATTCCCTCCTGGGTTCAACCCTGTCTCCCATTAATGTTTCAAAAACTTTTGCAGCTTCTGCTGCATTCTCAATAGTTACCTGTAACAAGGTCCTTTTATCAGGATTCATTGTTGTATCCCAAAGTTGTTCCGGATTCATTTCTCCCAAACCTTTAAACCTTGAAATAACAATACCGTCCGGAGTAGCATTTTCAGGAAGCTCTTCATCATTTATTGATTCGCCTTTCTTTGCAGCAATTTCTTTTCTTATTCTCTGGATAATCAATTCTCTATCAGATTCGTTATAAGCATAAAACTCTTGTTTGCCTTTTTTAATTTTATATAATGGAGGCTGTGCTATGAACAGTTTTCCGTTAACAACCAAATCTCTCATGTATAGAAAAAATAACGTTAAAAGCAAAGTTCTGATATGTGAACCGTCAATATCGGCATCAGCCATTAAAATAATCTTGCCATAACGGGATTTAACCACGTCAAATTCCATTGCAAAGCCGGCACCGAGAGCAGTAATGATAGCCCTAATTTCTTCATTTTCGAGGATTTTCGCTTCGCGTGCTTTTTGCACATTTAATATCTTCCCTTTTAACGGCAGAATAGCCTGGAAACGCCTGTCCCTGCCCTGCTTTGCTGAACCGCCTGCAGAATCACCCTCTACAATGTACAATTCGCAATCTTCCGGTGTCTGCAATGAACAATCTGCCAACTTACCGGGAAGAGTAGAAGATTCGAGAGCACTTTTCCTCCTAACGAGCTCTCTTGATTTTCTTGCCGCCATTCTTGCTTCGGCAGCTAATGCCGCTTTTTCGATTATTTTTTTTGCATCCGAAGGATTAGAATCTAAAAACTGGCTAAGCTTATCGTTTACTATAGTTCTGACAATTCCTTCGACTTCCCCGTTTCCGAGCTTTGTTTTCGTCTGACCTTCAAATTGAGGCTCGGGAACTTTAATAGATATCACGGCAGTCAGACCCTCGCGAAAATCATCACCGGACAATTGTATTTTTGATTTATTTATAGAAGCCGCATATACATTCAATGTCCTTGTAAGTGCTGCCCTGAAACCGGTCACATGAGTGCCTCCCTCGATTGTATTAATATTATTAACATAAGACAATACATTTTCATTATAACCGGTATTATATTGCAAACAAATTTCAACTTGTGTTGCAGCTTCCATTCCTCCATTATCAGAACCTGAAATATATATCGGTTTCGATAAATGAGTAGCCCCGTTATCAATATATTTTACAAAATCAATCAAACCGCCTTTATAATGAAAATTTTCTTCTTTTCCTTCTCTTTCGTCTTTGAGAAAAATTGTAACATCCGGATTTAAAAAAGCAAGTTCCTTTAGCCTTTCGGCAACTTTCCCAAAACGGAAAGTTACTGTTTTAAAAATTTTATCATCAGGCTTAAACTTTATTATTGCACCTGTCTTTTTTGTTTTACCTATTTCCCGGACTTCTGTAACAGGCTTTCCGAAAGCATAACTCTGCTGATAAATTATACCGTCACGGTGTATGGTTGCAGTCATTTCAGATGATAAAGCATTAACACATGACACACCAACACCATGTAATCCTCCTGAAACTTTATAGGAAGATTTATCAAATTTTCCACCGGCATGAAGTGTGCACATAACAACTTCAAGAGTTGAAATCTGTTTTATTGGGTGAATGCCTGTAGGAATCCCTCTGCCGTCATCTTCAACTGTGCAGGAACCGTCATTTTGAAGTGTTATTCTTATGTTTTTGCAATAGCCGGCAAGAGCTTCATCTATCGAATTGTCAACTACTTCATGTACAAGATGGTGCAATCCTCTTTCTCCAACATCACCGATATACATAGCAGGACGCATTCTGACTGCTTCGAGCCCCTCGAGTACCCTTATACTTTCTTCACTGTATTCATCAGGTTCTGCTATATTTTGAACCGAATCCTGAAGCTCAATATTGTTATTATCATCAATATCTATCATTACCGACTTCTCCTCAAATTTATTATTATCATCCATTTTTATTTCTTATATTAATTAATAAGTTCATTTAATTATTATATCATCAACAATCCTGCTGCCATAAATCCTGTTAATTTCATATTTGATTTGTTCCCTTCTGAGCATAAGTTCCGTTCTCCATGCTGAAGACAAAATTCTTATGAATAAGGTTCCTTTATCAAAACGCAATGTTTTGGCTTTTTGTGCTATTTTCTCCCCAACAACTTCCTTCCAGATTTCCGGAATTTTTTCCTGAATCATTAGTTCTTCCCAGCCAAAACCGCTAATCATACGCTCAAACACATTCTTCAGTGTTTCGGGTTTATGTTCAGAAGCATTATTCATAATTTACCTTAATAATTATTCTTTTTCTTTTATATCTCCGTTATTAACTTGATAATATTTACATTTTATATGATCAGAAATAATACTTTTTAAAATACTTTTATCCGTAACTGTTATTAGTGTTTGTGCAGAAGTTGATTTAACGAGTTCAATAACTTTCTTTGCTCTTTCTTTGTCGAGTTCAGAGAAAATGTCATCCAGTAAAATCAAAGGTGTTTCATTTTTTCTCGTTTTCAGATAATCATACTCTGCAAATTTTATACTCACCAATAATGATTTATGTTGTCCCTGAGAAGCATATTCCTTCGCAACACCATTATTAATCAATATTTTAATATCATCTTTTTGAGGACCAAATAAAGTTGTTCCACGCTTAATTTCATCATGCTTTCCTTTTTCAAATAAATATCTTAGAATTTCTTCCAATCCTTTTTTATCAAGGTTCTCAAAGGAATTTCTAATTCCATAAGGAACATATTCAATAGCTACTTCTTCCTTTCCCTTTGATACTGAATGATAAATTGCTTGGAAAACCCCGAGAAATTCATCAATAAATTTCTTTCTTCTTAAAACTATTTCAGCACCCGACCGAATTAATATTTCAGTCCACGGCTCAATCAAATTATAATTCACTTTTTTTTCGAGCTTAGCTTTTAAAAGCAGGTTATTTCTCTGCTTCAATGCTTTTTTATATTTCAATATTTCATCTACATATAGCCTTCCTGCCTGAGACAATAATTTGTCGAGAAATTCTCTTCTGTCCTGCGGAGAACCGAAAGTAATTTTCTTGAAATCAGGAGAAAGCACCACAACCGGCAACTCTCCGATAATATCCTTTGGAAGTAAATTATCACCAAAAGTTGAAGAAATATTTTTTTTGGAATTCCCGCTATATTTAATTACAATTTTATAGGGTACATTCATATCATTTCTGGCTGATAAAGAGACCTGCCAAAAATTATTATCTTTATTTATCAAAGAACTATCAAGAATTGGCAAAAAACTTTTTGTAAAACTACAGATAGAAATTGCTTCCAATACGGTAGTCTTGCCTGAACCGTTAAGCCCATGCAATACATTCAATCCTCCATCAAAGTCAATTTCCGTATGGATATGATTTCGAAGATTGTTAATTATTAAATTTTCTATTAACATTTCTCTCTATGCTGCTTATCAGTGTAAATGATAAGTAAAATTAATTATCATAAACCCGACAATCGTTTCCCCGATTCAATTTTTAGGATAATCTCACAGGCATCAATAACATTAACAAATCCTGTGACTCGGCAACCGGCTTTATCAATACGGGCCTTGTCGGTTCGGAGAATGTCAAAAGTACTGCCTGGTTTTCATCGCTTGTTTCAATATTTGAAATAGCATCCTGCAAATATTTATAATTGAATCCTATAGTGATTTTATTGCCGTTAAAGTCACAGGTAATTCCTTCGTCTCCCTCAGTTCCGCTCTCTTCGTCCTGACCTGAAACAGATATCGAATTTTTATCAATTTGCATCTTAATCTGATTGTTATGCTCACTGGTACAATTTGCAATCCTTGTGATAGCACTTAAAATATCTTTTTGATTTATCGTTGCTACCAGTTCATTATTTGAAGGAATTACCGATTCATAAGGAGGAAATTTCTCGTCAATCAGCCTTGTAATAAACACTGTATCCCCAACATCAAATCTTGCATGAGTAACTTTACCGCGAGTTTCGATAATACTCATTGAAACATCGCTGTCAACTTTTCTTAAGAGTTCGATTGCCCTTGCCGGAATTATCAAATCAATTTCGTTGGGAAATGCAGCTTTTTCAGGATGAATAACTGCCTTAACAAGCCTGTAACTATCAGTAGATACTGCATTTACATAATTTTCACGAAATTGAAATAATACTCCGTTCATAGCAGGTCTGAATTCATCGGTAGAAACGGCAAAATGTGTTTTATCGGCGAGCCATGACATTTCATCGCGCTTGAAAAAGATTGTTCCGGGTTTATCTGATGATACGCCTTGTTGCTCTTTAACTTTCTCCATATCGGCTTTTTCAGATGAAAAGAGTTCTGGGATGTCGAGATATTCATCAGGATTCAGTCCTCTCAGGGAGTATTTACCGGTTGAAGTTTTAAGTTTAATTTCATAGGTCGAATTATTTGAATTAAATTCGATACTTCCTGTTGGCATAGTTCTGACAAGGTCACCGATTTTTCTACCGGGAACAAGAACTGTTCCATCTTCCGTGCCTTCGACTTTAATAGTAGTCATAATTGTTATATCCTGGTCTGTTGAAACAATTCGAAGAGTTTCCCCGGATAATGAAAAGTGTAAATGTTCAAGAACCGGCAATGTGGACTTTCGCGGTATTGCGGGCATATTTTTCAGTAATGCTTTCTGAAAATCAGCTAGCGAGACATTAAATTTCATGAATCCTGCCTTGATTGATAGTGAATAAAATAAAAGATTTTATTTACAAATTTGTTATTTTTATAACATAGCAAATTACAAAATTTCATTTGTTTATACAATTAGAATGTACAAAAATGTTGACAAAATACGGAATAGATAACATCATTATTTTATTATTTATTAGCATTGTCCTGATAGTATCTTCTGTTTTTATATCAAAGGCAGGTATTTCTATTATTTTTACTGCTATAGGAATTTTATTACTTCTCTTTACCTTATGGTTCTTCAGAGACCCCGAAAGAATAGTTCCTGAGAATGTTTTAAACGACAAACGTCTTGTACTCTCACCTGCCGATGGTAAAGTTGTTGAAATAGTCGAAGAAGTGGAAAATATTTATTTATACTCGGATGTCATTAGAATAAGTATTTTTCTTTCACCTCTTGATGTGCATGTAAACAGGGCACCTATATCAGGCATGGTAAAATATTTTAAATACAATCGGGGAAACTATATTATTGCTAATCATCCGAAAGCTTCAGAACTAAACGAACAGACACATATTGGGATGGAAAACGAATTTGGAAAAATATTTTTCAAGCAAATCGTTGGAATTGTTGCAAGGCGGCTCGCCTGGGACATAAGAATCGGCGACATACTGAAGGCAGGTCAGCGTTTCGGGATGATGAAATTCGGCTCAAGGATGGATGTGGCTCTTCCAAAAAATTCGGAAATTTTCGTAAAATTAGGTGATAAAGTCATTGCAGGCAAATCCGTCATTGCTCAATTTGAAAAAGATTAAATCGGTTTATCTGTGAATCCTGAAAAAATGATAATAAATTATTTGTTCATACATTTTATTAATTTTGTTTTTTTTGCAAAGAAAATCTAATGAGTGAAATTAAAGAATCAATAGAAAATGTGCAGGTAACCAGGTCAATCGTGCCGAGCCTGTTCACGCTGATGAACCTGTTCATGGGCTTCACGGCTATTGTTTATATCTCACAAAATGAAATTTTCAAGGCGACAATTTTCATTTTTTTTGCGGCTATTTTCGATATGTTCGACGGAGTAATGGCACGCCTAATTCATTCGACAAGTGAGTTCGGAGCCGAACTCGATTCACTTTCGGATGTAGTATCTTTCGGAGCTGCACCTGCCTATATGCTTTATAAAGTTCATTTCTATCAATTGGGCGATACGGGAGTGCTGATTGCCGCATTGCCGGCACTCGCCGGTGCAATTAGGCTTGCACGTTTTAATATAAAGCTGACAACACATAAGGATAAATTATACTTCACGGGATTACCTATTCCTTCATCTGCTCTTACAATTATTTCTTTTGTAATTTTTTATTATTTGCCCGAAAATTATTCGGCTCATTTCAAAGCGATTGCAAGCATTGTCGTAGTTATCCTTACATCCCTGGCTATGGTTTCAACAATAAAATTCGACAATCTTCCCCGCCCGACAATAAAATCAATTAAGCAAAGGCCTATAGTCAGTGCCATGTTTATTGTTGGACTGATTGCATGTGCGGTATCAAAGGGGAAACTTGTATTTCCTCTTATGCTTTTCTATATCGTTGCAAGTTCCGTCAGGCATGTGTTTTTCTGGCTTAAGGAACTAAAAGAACCAGCCGACGACATCGACGAAAGCGAAGCTCCGGAGCCGGAGCTATACGATGCGGAATGAGTTAGTTGTTAGTCGTTAGTCATTTTGTATTTCAACTATTGAATATCAACTTTAGACTGTTGACTATCCACAAATATTTCTTAATTTTGATTTGTTGAATTTTACATTTTTTTGGTAATTGAATGAAAAAATTTCAGGCAGAAATTAAAATAACATTGAAAAAAGGAATACTCGACGTCCAGGGCAAAGCGGTGGAGAATGCTCTTCATGCAATTGAATTTCCAATGCTCAACTCGCTGAGGATTGGAAAATATGTCGAAATAAATGTCGAAGCTGAAAATGAGAAAATTGCTTTGGAACTCGTTACTGATGCCTGCAACAAATTAGTTGCCAATCCGATTATCGAAGATTTTAAGATAGATATTAAGGAAGTTGTTCAATAAATAAAGAGCGGTATCGGGAGTAACTCCCGACACTGTTGATTCTTCGACTACGCTCAGAATGA
>DAHXMP010000441.1 GCA_027371665.1 Bacteroidota bacterium
GCATTATCCAGAATATTTTTTAATTCGTTTAAATCGGTGCCCGATTGTAGTTTACCTTCATTATACTCTTGAATTGAATCCATGTGAGACTGGAACAATCTTTCTCTTTCGAGTTCGATAAGATATTTGTCCGTTAGATTCCTGAGTTCTTCAAGTTCATCATAGCTCAGCTTTTTTACATCTTCGATTAATTCTGCGAAAGCCATAATTATTACACTTTCTTTTCAATCTAATAATATTTTTTAGGTAAACGTTACAAATAATTTTATATTTTTATTAGATGCAGGAAAATGTAATAGTTAGTATATAAAAGTGTAATTTTGAATAATAATTTTATCTGAAATTTAACAAAGGTGTTGTGATGTCAGACATTGTTAAATCAAATTCATCCGTTATTAATGATATTTCAGATTCTCTGGATTCAATCAGTAAGAGAACAAGAGAGCAAAGACATACCAAAACTTATCCAAAGCAAATAAAAACAAGGCAGGGGAAAGCAGGAAAAAAATTTCGTTATGTTGATTGGGTTACTGTTGCCGACTGGCTCGATAAACATTATCCCGGCTGGTCATTTACTTCTATGCCTGAATCGTTCAAAGAATATGCGGGATATATTCAGGGATATTGTATATTAAAAATTTATGAAAAAGAAGGACTGGCAAGGGAAATCGGTAGTTGGGGAAGTAAAGAAATAATAATATCCGATAATAAACCTGTAAAAAGTGATTATTATAAAGCTATTGAATCTGACGCGTTAAAAAGATGTGCTGTCCGTCTTGGGGCATTCAACGATATTTATGGCGAATTGGATGAATTCTATATCAGCGAAGATTTTGAATTGAAAGATATTGATTGGTTTGTCAAGCCAGGACTTGGTAATATGTATAAGCATTTTATAGAAAAGAAGAAGGATAAAAAAGGATTTTTAGATCATTTGCTGAAATTTTTAAATGGACAAATAACAAGAGAAGATTCGGAAGGAATAATTAAGAATTAATTAAAGAAAGAAAGTTATGTCTTATAAGGGAAGCTAATGAACA
The DNA here is from genome assembly GCA_027371665.1 of Bacteroidota bacterium. Lineage (GTDB taxonomy): Bacteria > Bacteroidota > Ignavibacteria > Kapaibacteriales > UBA2268 > DAHXMP01. The sequence goes on from DAHXMP010000441.1 coordinate 1,041, forward strand.
CATTCGGTAGAATTTTCAGGGTTAGTATTTTCGGGGAGTCACACGGACTGGGGCTCGGTGCGTTGATTGACGGATGTCCGCCGGGAATAAAACTAACAATTGATGACATAATAATTGATACGGGCAGAAGGAATCCGCATGAAGCAGGTACGACACCACGCAAGGAAAAAGATGTGCCTGAATTGTTTTCAGGCGTATTTAACGGCTTTACGACAGGAGCCCCGATTATGATTTTATTCAGAAACGAGGATGTCAAAAGCGGGGAGTATAATAAATATGCTTCTATGCCGAGGCCCGGGCATGCTGATTTTGTCTCATCGAAGAAATTTAAAGGATTCAATGATTACCGAGGAGGGGGTGCTTTTTCAGGCAGAATGACCCTGCCTTTAGTTGCTGCGGGTGTAATTGCTAAGAAATTAATCGAGCCTGTAAGGATTAGTGCAGCTTTGATTTCAGCAGGCGGTTCGGAGAATATAGAGGAAGAGGTGAAAAAGGCTGAATCGGACCAGGACAGTATCGGCGGACTTGTGGAGTGTATCGTAAAGAATGTTCCTTTAGGTTTGGGAGAGCCTTTTTTCGATGGGGCAGAGTCACTTATCAGTCATATCATATTTTCGATTCCGGGTGTGAAAGCAATCGAGTTTGGTTCAGGCACTAAAGCCGCAGAAATGAAAGGCTCTGAGTTCAATGATACTTATATCAGCAGAGAAGGGAAAACAAAAACCAATAATGCCGGAGGCGTTAGTGGGAGATTGACAAACGGCAACGATTTAGTTTTAAGAGTAACTTTCCGTCCTCCTTCGAGCATAGGTAAACCGCAGAACACTTTAAATTTTGAAACAGGAAAAGAAGGAATACTGGAAGTCAAAGGCAGGCACGATGTGTGTTTCGCAAGAAGAACACCTGTTATAGTTGAAGCGGCTGTGGCAATAGCTCTTGCGGATATGAAGTTAATTGAGAATAGTATTTTATCTGATTAATGAAAATCAAAAACAATAAACTAAGAAAAAATATGAAAAATATATTATTATCGGCATTAAATTTGCATTTGTGATATGGTAAGATTTCTGATATAATTTAAATGTTTTTTTGTATAATTTGACAGGTGCAATCATGAGTAAAGAAAAAACAGTAAAAAAAGAAACAAAAAAGAAACCGGCTAAAAGCTTACTGGAGAAGAGAAAAGAAAAACAGGAAAAGAAGAAACAAAAGAAATAAAATATTTCCCGTTTCTTCGAGTTTTTTTTAATGAAAAAGCTTAATTTTTAAATAGTGAATTTCAGAGCGGATGAAATTCACTATTTTTATACCTTTGATTCACTTTTAGCAGGTTCTGATTTTACAGTCGTCTCGCTTTTCTTAGCTTTACCATTGGTTTTAGATGGTGCAAAATCGCTGTGTTTATGAACGTAATCGGTTATATAAAATCCGCTGCCGTTAAACACAAGCCCGACATTCTTGCTGATTTTTCTGAAAACTTCACCATCGCATCCGTCATAAGTACATTTTTTTAAAGGTTCCTCCGTAATTCGCTGGGTAACCTCGAACTCTTTACCACATTTCTTACATTTATACTCATAAACAGGCATTTCAATTACCTTATAGCAATTTTTAAAAAATACATTTCCTAAAACGAATAAGAACTGTAATTATTTTTTCATAGGTTTTGGGAATATTAAAACAAAATTTAAAATTTTAAAAAAACCTTGTAACCGCCGGAAAAAAATTACGTCAATGTTTTAGATGGATATTTTAGAATTTAAAATAAGGATTAACGGAAACAAAGACAGGCTGTACCGCTTTGCAAAGCGTATGCTTAGACTTAGGGAGGAAGCCGAAGATATTGTTCAGGAGGTATTTGTAAAATTGTGGCAAAGGATAGATGAACTCGATTCGATGAGAAACTTCGATGCTTATGCGATGGTTGTTACGAAAAATATGTGCATAGACAGGCTAAGGGCAAAAAGAGTTCAAATATTTGAGCTTGATGAAGAAACATATAACTATGAAGGTATGAATCCTGAAAAAAATTTTGACCTATGTGACTCATCGGAAAAAGTTAAGCTGTTAATTGATGAATTGCCTGATAAATTACAAATGGTTATGCACATGAGAGATATTGAGGGAATGGAACAGGATGAAATAGCAGAAATAATGGGAATCGAAAAAAATGATGTGAAAGTAACTTTATGCAGGGCGAGAAAAAAAGTAAGAGAAAAATTATTGGTATTATATCAGTATGAAAAAAATGAATATTGAAGAGCTACTTGAAAAGTATTTCAATGCGGATGCCTCACTAAAGGAAGAGGAGGAGTTAAAGGAATATTTTGCACAAAAAGAGATTCCTGAAAAGCTTGAGCCATACAGAGAACTTTTCCGTTCATTTTCGTCTATTTCTAAAGAAAAAATCAATGATGATTACATCGAAGAAAAAATTTTCGGGAAGATTGATAATGCAAAAATCAAATCATTCAAAAGTGCAAGTGTGAAATTTGCATATATAGCGGCAGGTGTAGCCGCCGCTGTGCTAATTTTGCTAATGGCTTATGTGCAGTATTCAACATTGCCGGACAAAAATCTTCGGCTCGATTATCTGTCACATGATACTTACAGGGACCCACATAAAGCTTATGAAGAAACCAGGAACGCACTGTTATTTGTATCGGCGGAACTGAATAAAGGAATGGACCAGTTGGAAAAATTATCGCAGTTTAACAGGAGCATAGAGGAAGTTCAAAAAAATCTGAATTTAGAAAATTATCAACAATCTAAAGTTAAAGGAGGAAAAAACAATGAAAACTAAAATGTTATTTATGGCATCAGTAATTTTTATTATCGGGTTTATGACTGCTAAAGCCGAAGATAACCCGATTAATAAATTATTCGAGAGATATGCCGGCAGGGATGGCTTTACATCTGTGAACATGACTAAAGATATGTTTAACCTGATGAAAGATTTCTCGGATGATAATGAAAAATCCTCAAAATTAGAAAATGCGATGAAGGGAATACAAGGAATTAAAATTCTTACCTACTCTCCCGATGGATCCAGGTCTCATAAGAAATTCGATTTTTACAATGAAATAATCAGGAACATACCTGTAGCTGATTATCAAAGCCTCATGGATGTAAAAGAATCTGATGAAACAGTGAAATTTCTTGTAAAGAAGGACAACAAAGGAAAAATCAATGAATTCCTGATGCTTGTGAGTGAGGACGGCGGGGGAACTTTGATTTGGATTAACGGCGAACTGGATTTGTCAAAAATCAAGCAACTTTCAAAAGACTTGAACTTTAAAGGACTTGAAAACTTTGATAAGGAAAAAGAAAAATAATTTTATTCTGTTTTTTTAATATTATTTTGGTGGGTTCTCCAATCATTTTTCGATACTATCTTTGTATTGTGAACTTAGAAAAATTACATCAGCTTGAATCAAATGGTTTTGCCGCCTGATTGGATTGAAGAAATCAAAAAATTCATAACCGAAACCATCGAGCAGTTCCACATACTCACTGAGTTTGTGCTGCCCTTTGTAAGTAGGGCACATGATGATTTCAGTATAAATCAGGGACACTTTGTGACTTGTAATGTACTTTTTTCCCACAAGAGATTACAAGTCTTGAAATAATATAATGGATTTAATATAATTTTTGGATAAAAAAGTCGGAATTTTCAATTCTTAATTATTTTTA
>DAHXMP010000448.1 GCA_027371665.1 Bacteroidota bacterium
ACCGATAGTGTATTTTCAAATTTGAAACCTGGATTTTACAAAATATTTGTAAGAGATGACGGTTGTTCACTTTCAGATAGTATTCTAATAAATCCGCCAAGTATTTTGACTGTTTTCATTCCCGATACATCATCCGAAGTGGGAGTTGGAAATTTTCCGATTGAATTAAAATTGTTAAACAAAAATAAAACACTATTACCTAATATTGATTTTACTTGTGAAATATCTTATGATTTATCTGCTTTCTATCCTAATAATTTCATAGATAATCCAAATATCGTAAAAGATACAATTTATAATCATAAAAGACACTTAACTGTAAAAGGCGAGAATGTATCAATCAACAATTATGAAAATTTATTATCAGATATTCTTGGTATTGTTCTTTTAGCTGATAGTGATAGAACTTCAATCTATATTGACAGTTTTAGTTGCTCTGATTCTAATTTAATTATTAATACAAAAGATGGTTCATTAACAATTCAAGCCTGTGTTTTACCATTAAGAAGAGTCAAGCTGTTCACTCCTACAAAATTAACAATGCTTCCAAACCCGGCAACTGAAAATGTTAAAATAAATGTATTTAGCGAAGAAGGAGGAAATTTCATTATTAAAATATACAATCTTCAGGGCGATTTAATTGAAACAAGGTCATGGGAACATAAAAAATCCGAAACGAAAAATATTGTAATTGATTTAAATAATTATCCAACAGGCTTATATGAAGTTATGTTTGATTTTTCTTCATACAGAACAGTAAAGCCATTGATTGTGATAAAATAATTTAGATAATTTATTAATACTTAATAAAAATTATGTTTATATTAGATTCATTAACGAAAATCGAAATCAAAACAACAATTGATTCATTAAATCATGTAGGAAGGTAGTGTAAATTAAACTCTGTCTCTGATATTATTTACCGAAATGAATATATTTTAAAAACCATTCAATAACCGTTTTATAACCGTTTTCTTGCTATTACATCCACCCATCCCTCCCATTGCGGCTATTGTCAGAACTGTTTCATTTTCTTAGCCGCAGAGTAAAGCCTGCGGTTAATTGTTCAGCTATAATAAATCCCATGCTTACACCTTCCCAAACCCTTCCTCAAGGAAGTGCTTTTCTGTCTCCTTTCCTCGAGGAAGGGCCGGGGTAGGTGTAGTAATCAACAGAAAATCACAATAATCAAGATAATCATAGTTCAGACAATTTGCGGTAGTTAAAAATTTAGTTCATATAAAATTTATTGAAAATTGAAAATTCTTCTCCATGTCATCAGTGTTTAAATAGCGTGCCTGCGTGAAGGCAATTACTAATGACTAACGACAGCCAACTATTATCTATTTTCTATCTTCTATTTGCTATTTACTGTTAACTGCCGGCTACGACTAAAGACTATCCATTAACAATTTCCTCCTTCAGGTACCTTCCCGTATAGCTTTTAGGATTATTGACGATGTCTTCCGGAGTAGCTGTGGCAATTATTTCGCCGCCTTCGTCGCCTCCTTCGGGACCCAGGTCAATCACCCAGTCCGCATACTTAATCACGTCGAGGTTGTGTTCGATAATAACTGCGGTATTACCCTTCTCTACGAGCCGGTTCAGAAGTTTCAGCAAAATCCTGACATCCTCGAAATGCAGTCCCGTAGTGGGTTCGTCCAGCAGGTAAAGCGTTTTGCCGGTGCTTGTTCTCGATAGTTCGGTAGCGAGCTTCACCCTCTGAGCCTCGCCTCCCGAAAGAGTGGGAGCCTGCTGCCCGAGCTTGATATAAGTCAGCCCGACGTCGTGCAGGGTCTGGAGCTTATTTTTGACTTTATGAATCTCGCTGAAGAAGCCGATTGCCTCCTCGACCGTCATATCGAGCACGTCGGCGATAGACTTGCCTTTGTACCTGACTTCGAGCGTTTCGCTGTTGTATCGTCTCCCGTAGCAGGTGTCGCAGGTAACGTAAACGTCGGGCAGGAAGTTCATTTCGATTTTCTTAATGCCACCACCCTCGCACTCTTCGCAGCGTCCGCTCTTCACGTTGAACGAGAACCTCCCCGGCTTGTAGCCCCTGACCTTCGATTCTGGCAGCATGGTATAAAAATCCCTGATGAGCGTGAAAATGCCCGTATAAGTAACCGGATTGGAGCGGGGTGTCCTGCCGATTGGCGACTGGTCAATCTCGATAACTTTGTCAATGTGCTCCAGTCCCTTGATTGAGCCGTAAGGCAGGGGAGCGGCAGTTGATTTATAGAAGTGCCTCGAAAGAATCGGGTAGAGCGTGTCGTTTATCAGGGTTGACTTCCCCGAACCGCTCATTCCCGTTATACAGACGATTGTGCCGAGCGGGATTTTCAGTGTAATGTCTTTCAGGTTATTTCCCCGGCATCCTTCGAGAATGAGCTGTTTGCCGTTGCCTTTGCGGCGGGTTTTGGGAAGTTCGATTCTCCTGTTCCCGCAGATATACTGGGCAGTCATTGACTTTTCAGTCTGTTCCTTCGGCAAATCGCAGAATTTAGCCGGGTCGGAGGCTAGGACAAGCTCTCCGCCGTGAACGCCGGCACCGGGTCCCATGTCCACGACGAAGTCGGAGCTTTCAATCATCTGCTTGTCATGCTCGACCACGACGACTGTGTTGCCCATGTCCCTGAGCCTTTTCAGCGAAGTAATAAGTTTATTGTTGTCGTGCTGGTGCAATCCTATGCTCGGCTCGTCGAGGACATACAGGATGCCGACAAGTTCCGAGCCGATTTGCGAAGCGAGTCGTATTCTCTGCGACTCTCCGCCCGACAAGGTTCTAATCGGACGGTCAAGCGAAATATAGGATAAGCCTACCTCAATAAGGAAATTGAGCCGGGCGGATATTTCTTTCAAGATGATATTGGCAATCTGGAAATCCCTTTTATTCAGGCGTTCGGGAAGTTCTTTGAAAAAAGCAAGCGAGCCGTTGATGTCTAATTTTACGATTTGATGAATATTTTGCCCGTCGAGCAAAACGGCAAGATTCTCATGCTTGAGCCTTCCTCCATGGCAGACAGGGCATTTTACGGTCGTCATGAAAGATTCGATGTGCTTGCGTATCGAGGCGGAAGAGGTCGTGTCGTAATTATGTTTGAGACTCGGCAGTATGCCGATGAATTTATGCTTATAGGTAACCTCGCTCCCGCTCGAAAAGGCATAAGAGATGTTAATCGTCTCATCCTCGATACCATAGAGAAGCCGGTGCAGGTCTTCTTCCGATATTTTACCGAGAGGCATATCGAGGCTGATTCCGTATTGTTCAGCCAGTGCAACAACCTGGCTCCATAGCCACAATTCGCGCTGTTTACCGAGGGGAGCAATTCCGCCTTCGGAAATCGAAAGGCTTTTTTCGTGCAGAATTAAATCGAGGTCGAAATCCTTTAATTCGCCGAGCCCGTCACAATGCGGGCATGCACCATAAGGGGAATTAAAAGAGAACATATTCGGAGCAAGAGGCTCGTAGGATTTCCCGCAGGATGGGCAGGAATAAGTCGTGCTGTAGAACTTTTCGAGCCACGAGTTACCGTTCTGCCCGATGAGTAGAATCATAGTGTCGTCGCCTTTCCTCAGGGCGAGGGAGAATGATTCGTTTATGCGGTGTTCCTGTCCGTCATCAACGGAACAACGGTCAACTACAAGTGCTATGTCGTGGATTTTGTACCTGTCAACCTGCATACCATCGGTCAATTCCCTTATTTCACCGTCAACCCTTACTTTTGTAAATCCCTGCTTCAATAATTGTGCAAACAACTCCCGGTAATGTCCCTTCCTCGAGCGGATGAGCGGTGCAAGAATCATTATTTTTTTACCGGCAAAGTCCCTGAAAGTCTCCTCGACAATCTGCTCCAGGTGCTTCTGCTCGACGGGGACATTGCAGTCAATGCAGTACTGCTTACCGATTTTTGCAAAAAGCAGACGCATGTATCTGGTGGTTCTCATGATTATGAATATTCTCTTGATAATACAAATTTTCAAACCGATAGTGTATTTTCAAATTTGAAACCTGGATTTTACAAAATATTTGTAAGAGATGACGGTTGTTCACTTTCAGATAGTATTCTAATAAATCCGCCAAGTATTTTGACTGTTTTCATTCCCGATACATCATCCGAAGTG
>DAHXMP010000287.1 GCA_027371665.1 Bacteroidota bacterium
TTAAAAATTGAAAATTATGAACAAATAAAACCATGCCCAACTTGATTAATTAATTTAATAAATTGTATTTGAATACTGAAAAATTTTTATTGTTTATATTTGCATTTTCAACATCAACCAATTAATTCAATTATATTTTTATGGGTTTATTCGACAAATTCAAGGAAAAAGTTTCTTCGACTCTCGGCTTCGACAAGCTCAAAGACGGGCTTTCCAAAACGAGGGTGTCTTTCGTTGACAGAATCCAGGGCGTTCTCGGAATCGGCAGAAGGATTGATGAATCTTTACTGAATGATATAGAAGATATTTTAATAACATCGGATATCGGGGTTCAAACAACCGACCAAATTATTTCAACCTTGAAAGAGAAAGTTAAAAAAGAAGGGTATGAAAATGCTGGTGAAATATATTCTCTTATCAAAGATGAATTACTGAATGTCCTGCTCAAATCTCCTTCTTCGGCAAATGATGCAGCTTATTCTGTTGAGGATTCCCGAAAACCTCATTGCATTTTAATTGTTGGTGTAAACGGGGTTGGGAAGACGACAACAATAGGTAAGCTCGCATATAATTATAAAAATGCAGGTAAATCGGTTCTGATTGGTGCGGCGGATACTTTCAGGGCGGCGGCAAACGAACAGCTGGAAATCTGGGCAGAACGTGCCGGTGTCGGTATTGTTCAGCAAAAGCAGGGAGCAGACCCTGCCGCCGTTGCTTACGATACATTAAATTCGGCTATTTCGAAAAATGTTGATGTTGTTATCATTGATACTGCCGGCAGGTTGCATAATAAGGGCAATCTAATGGCGGAACTCGATAAAATCAACCGCGTTTTGAAAAAGCTAAAAGATTATGCACCGAATGAAGTTTTTTTGGTTCTCGATGCTACTACCGGTCAGAATGCAATTCAGCAGGCAAAAGAATTTATGAAAGTAACAAATCTTACCGGAATAGTTTTGACTAAACTCGATGGTACGGCAAAAGGTGGTGTAATCATTCCGATAGCAAATGAATTGAAGGTTCCAGTCCGATTTATTGGTGTAGGCGAGAAGATTGATGACCTCCAGGTATTCGAGCCTGCAGCTTTTGTCGAAGCTCTTTTTGGTGGAACGAATAATAATTGATTCATGAAATCATGAAAGAAAAAACCGTTTATATTTGTCAAAGCTGCGGCAATAAAAGCCCCAAATGGCTTGGCAGGTGTAATATCTGCGGTGCATGGGATTCTTATGTCGAAGAGGTTATTCGTTCGACTTCGGTAAAGCAGTCAAGGCAAACAAAACAAAAAGTCGAACTTATAACTTTAAGCTCTGTGAGCTCAGATAAAGAGTACAGAATTAAAACCGGTATATCCGAACTCGACAGGGTTCTCGGCGGCGGTATTATACCGGGTTCACTCGTTCTCGTCGGGGGGGACCCCGGAATAGGTAAATCAACTTTAATGCTCCAGATGTGCAGCGGATTGAAGGATTATTCGCCGCTCTACGTTACGGGAGAAGAGTCGCTTCAGCAAATTAAATACAGGTCGCAAAGATTGAAAGGCATACCCGGTGAGCTTAAGCTGCTTGCCGAAACGAGCATCGAACAAATAAATTCTGCGATTCAAATGTCCGATTCCGGTATTGCAATCGTTGATTCTATTCAGGCGGTTTATTCGGAAATGGTTGATGCGGCTCCGGGAAGCATCGTACAGGTTCGTGAATGTGCTGCACTTTTAATGCAGACCGCCAAGCAGACAAACAAACCTGTTTTTATTGTCGGACATGTTACAAAAGAAGGAATAATTGCAGGGCCCAAACTGCTTGAGCACATGGTTGACACGGTACTGCAATTCGAAGGGGACAAAACTTATTCATTCAGAATTTTAAGGGCATTCAAAAACCGTTTCGGTTCGACGAATGAAATCGGTATTTTCGAGATGGAGGAAAGCGGTTTGCGGGAAGTTCTGAATCCATCGGAGATTTTCATTTCTCACAGGGCTCAGGATGAATCCGGTATTGCAATCGTTGCAGCAATCGAAGGCACGAGACCCATACTTCTCGAAGTACAGGCTCTCGTTACTCCGTCGAATTACGGGGTACCTCAAAGGACTTCAAACGGCCTCGATATCCGCCGTCTTCAGATGATACTTGCCGTTCTCGAAAAAAGGCTAGGGTTGCGTTTCAGCCAGAACGATATTTTTGTCAATGTCGCCGGTGGGATTTATCTTAATGACCCTGCCGTCGACCTTGGTGTTGCAGCCGCTTTAGTCAGCTCGTTAAAAAACGAACCTCTCAGTATGAATACTGTATTCATTGGTGAGATTGGCTTGACAGGCGAAGTCAGGGGGGTGTCTCATCTCGAACAGCGTATTTCGGAATCCGCAAAGCTGGGTTTTGATAAAATTATTCTGCCAAAAACAGGTTTGAAGAAAAATTATCAATCATTCAATATCGAGCTTTTACCTATAGAAAGAGTATCGTTTGCACTTTCTGATTTTCTACAGAGATAATTCAATAAGATAAAATCAAATCAATCGTTATTATGTTAATAATTTCAACATATAATGCTAAATTTAGAGAATGAAATTCATTGATTATGCGAAAATAATTGTGAAATCCGGTAACGGAGGCGATGGACATATCAGCTTCCGCAGGGAAAAATATGTTCCTAAAGGCGGTCCCGATGGTGGAAACGGAGGCAAAGGAGGAGATATTATTTTTGTTGCCGATTCTCATATGAATACACTTCTGGATTTTAAATATAAACGCCAATATAAAGCACAGAACGGCAGTCCGGGTGGAAAAAATCGCTGTACAGGTGCAAACGGTGAGGATTTAGTGATTCGCGTTCCTATGGGAACTATAATTAAAAATTCAATAAACGATGAAATACTTGCTGACATCACCGAGCTTGATTATCATTATATAATTGCCAAAGGCGGGAAGGGCGGCAAAGGCAATTCAGAATTTGCAACACCTACCAACCAGGCTCCCCGTTATGCCGAAGACGGTGAACAGGGAATTGAAACAGAAATTTTACTGGAATTGAAATTAATTGCCGATGTCGGTATTGTCGGATTTCCTAATTCGGGGAAGTCAACTTTAATTTCAGTTATTTCTTCCGCAAAACCAAAAATTGCCGATTATCCTTTTACTACTCTTATACCGAATCTTGGAATAGTCAGAATTGATAATCAAAAAAGTTTCGTCGTTGCAGATATACCGGGATTAATCGAAGGAGCACATGATGGAAAAGGCTTGGGGACACAATTTCTGAGGCATATCGAAAGGACAAAGGTTCTCGTAATTCTGATTGATTCTCAAAGCGAAAATACACGAGTTGATTTGAAAATTCTTCTCAGCGAGTTAAAAAGTTATAATCCTGAAATTGTTAAGAAGAAAAAGATTATTTGCTTAAGTAAGATTGATACCGCTGATGATGAAAAACGTAACGCTTTACAAAAAATAAATTTTAAAGATAACCCCCATAAACTTGTTATTTCTTCTGTTACAAACGAATCAATTGAAGAATTAAAATATATGATTTGGAGCTTGCTTAATTCCGATGATTATTAAATTATTTTGAAAATGAAATCAGTTTATAAAATATTATTATACATCATTGTCTTTATTAATGTTGTATGTAATGTATATTCAAAGACACCACAGGATACTTCCTCAAAATTTGAAACCGTATATTTAATAAAGAGCCGATGGCACACAGGAATAATAATGAATGTTGATGATATTTCTCTGAAAAACATCCAGGCACTTAAATTTTTTAAAACAAAAAAATATGTTGACATCGGCTGGGGAGATGCCGATTTTTATCAATCCCCGAAGGATTTCGATGCTTACCTTGCCTTCAAAGCTTTGTTCCTGCCGACAGAAAGTGTTGTCAGAATAGAAGGGTATGATTCTGATATTAAAGAAATCATTGAATGGAGCGACTTCTGCATTAAATTTGTGCTACCTAAAAACGGTTTTATCAGTCTGTGTAAATTTATTGAATCATCATTTAAAAGAACAAAAAAAGGTGGACTCATTATTACATCAATAAGAGATAATAACGGGGTATTTTTCTTCAAATCGAATCTGAAATATGATATATTTAAAACATGTAATAAATGGGTTGCACAGGCTTTTGTGGCGGCAGGCTTTAATGTTTCGACCACGTGGGTAATAACCGCGGAAAATTTATTTAATGAAATCCAAAAATTCGGGAAAGTTTTAAAATTTGAAAAATAATTATTTCGGTTTCATTTAATGTTTTTTTTAAATATTAAATTTAATAAGACGTCTCACAATTTTAAATCTATTCTTAGTTCAAGTTTGGTGAATATAATTTTTTAATAAATCATAAGAGAATGGAATGAAAAAATATTTCAGCTTAATTTATCTAATATTGATTTGCTTTATTATTTCTTCAGGAATATCTCTGGCACAGGTTGCTACATGGATTGAAAAAGGGAATAAAGCAATGCTCGCCAAGAAATACGATGAAGCTGTTAAAGAATTTGATAAAGTACTTGAAGTTGATTCATTAAACAGCATAGCTCTTTATAACAGGGGATTATCTTTTATTTATCTTGAAAAATACGAAGACGCCTTAAGGGATTTAAATGTTGTTGTCAGATTGGATTCAACAAATGCGGATGCATATAACAGCAGGGGCTTAGTGAATGGCTTCCTTGACCATCCTGAAAAGGCTTTGACTGATTTTAATTCTGCGATTAAGCATGACTCAGGCTTTAGTATGGCTTATTTTAACAGGGGAAATATATATATGAATATGGATAACAAGGATGAAGCCCTGAGGGATTTTAACAAATCATTATCACTGGATTCAAGCAATCCTGCTGTTTTTTTTCAGAGAGGCAATTTGTTTTATTCTATGAATGAATATGATAAGGCACTAAAAGATTTCGAAAAAGCTGTCAAAATGGGATACAGAAATACACGCATATATTATAACCGGGGTAATGCCTATTATAGAACTAACAATTATAAAAAAGCAATAAAAGATTATGATGAGGTTTTAAAAGCTAATCCAAAAGATATAGAAGCACTGAATAATCAGGCTATGGCGTATGAAAAAATCGGGTATAAAAACAAAGCAGATGAAAACAGGAAAATTCTTCATAAATTAACAGGTAATCTAAAATCTTTTCCGCCTGTTGATTCTTTAAAATATAAAACCTTCACAGCAAAGGACAGCTCTTTCTCTATTGAATTACCCGAAGATTGGTTATGCATTGAAAAAGATACTGTTGACCTGATTGATATGGTAATATCGCCGGAAAAAATCAACAAAGTAACCGATAAATATTATACAGGTGTGCATTTGTCCTTAAACCTTAATATGAACAAGCACTGGAAAGTTTCAGACCCCGATGATATTCTTGATTTCTGGAAGGGAAGTGTAACGGCTAACGCGAAAGAATATTACGGTTACAGGCCATTTTCTGAAAAACGTTTTCCAAGGAATGGATATAAAGGGTTGTTAACAAATATTCAAATTCAGTTCACCGAAAAATCAATTCCGCTGGTGCTGTACGAGTATGTTCTGGCTAAACAGGATATTTTGTTTTTCGGATATTTTCAGGCTCCCGTAACTGATTTTTCATATTATCAGAAAATTTTCGACAAAGCAATAAAATCATTTAAAATCAAACCTGTTTTCTAGTTTTGGATGAAATAGTTTAATTTTTTTTTAAATGATAATTCTTGATTTTAAGATTGATTAATTAATTCAATTGTGCCGGAATACCTGGTCTTTCCATGTTGTTTCTTTATCGAAAATCAAAAAAGGAACAACAAGTTCCATAAGCATAAAAAAGAAAACGGAAGGTACAATCCATTTGACAGACTTCATTCTTCTGAGTGATTTAAGGGAAATGATAATCAGTAGGGAATCCCAAAAAATCCTAATTGCTAATAACGCTATAAGCCATGAGATATTACAGAATAAAACCGAAGAAATTATTCCTGTCCACAGAGCCAGTGAACTTACTACAAACAATGCGGCCCTCCATCCGAGCTTTAAACCTCCTAAAGACCATCTGTGTCTTTGTTTCATGTAAGCTTTGAATGTTTTGCATGGAAGCGTATCTATACTTGTTTCTTCTGATACCATGTATCTTACTTTTTTACCATAGTTAAAAACTGCTTGTTGCAATGCAAGGTCTTCGGTTACAGAAAATTTAATTTTTTCATAGCCTCCCAATTCATCGAAAACACTTTTCCTGACAGACAGATTATTGCCAAAACATCCTAACGGCTGGTTAAGTCCTATACCTGCACACGCCATTGTATGCATATATGTCCATTCAACACCCTGTACAGTTTCAAAAAAGTTCTTACCGTTTATATTTGTTACTGCAGCTGTTAATCCTACTTCATGGTCATTAAAACTTTTTACAACTTGCTCAATCCATTTTTCATTGACAATACAGTCTGCATCAGTCATAAGAATGATATCACCTTTAGCCGCTCTGATACCTGCCTGTAATGCTCCGGGCTTGCCTTTTAAATTTTTATCAGCTGTTTCTTCGGTAATTTTTATGATGATTAGATTTGTATACATAACATGTAAGTCTTCAAGTACCATTCCTGTATTATCAGTACTTCTGTCATTTACAACAATAAGCTCGAACTGATTTTTTGGATAGGAATTGCTCATGATTGACTTAATACAATCTGAGATGTTGTTTTCCTCATTCCTTGCAGGAACAATAACGGATACGAATTGTCTAATGTCACTGCTCCATTCGGGGGATTTCCTTCTTCGCTCATTGAATAAACCTATAAGGAAAATAATTGAACGAAGTGAAAAAATAATTAATCCCTGTATAACTAATATTTGTTCAATCATAAATAAAAATTGGAACCATCTTTAAATTGTTTTTTCAAAATTACAAATTCTAAAATTCAGATTTAAAATGGAGCTGATATTTATTTTTTTAAAAATGGCCTGAAATGAAATTTTGGAAATTTTGATTGAAAACAATTATATTTTTGAAAAATTTTTGAATTTTCATAATCCTATTGTTTTTCAAATTATTAATAAAATTTAAAATGTAAATGTTGAAAAAAATGTAAAAAAATTCTGAGACCTTTTTATGTTTCAAGTGTCATTGTATATAGAAACGATGACATTTTTTGAAAAACTAAAAAAAATTGTATAAAATTTTTCGTTCTTTGACAACTAAGGTTTAAAACAAAATTCAGAATAACACCCGGCATAATTTAGCATTATGTAATAATATGAACTTGTTGGGAAAAATATTGAAGATTTCTTATTTTTGAAGATTATTTAATTTTATTTTTTAGTATTTAATGATTATTAAATCCAATGATAATTAAAGATTCAAGAATTCTGATTTTAGGCGGCTGGGGTTTGGTTGGCTCTGCAATTTGCAGGAAATTGATTGAACATTCACCTGCAAAAATAATTGTCTCATCATTAAGTCAGAAAGAAGCCGAAGATGCTGTCAGGACATTAAATAATGAGTACGCCACGTTAGGAAGGGAAATATTTGAAGCAAGATGGGGAAACATTTTTACAAGAACAGATTTCAAAACAATGAACTGGGAAGATGTTTTAAAAAATTCCGAAACAAGGAAACTTGCCATTAGCGATGTGTTCAATGAATTAAATGATTCTATCCTGAAATCTTCAACACTTTATTCACTGATATCCGATACAAAACCCGACATAGTCATTGACTGTATTAATACTGCCACCGCAATTGCATACCAGGATGTATACAGTACATCGGGAACGGTGATATCAAAAATTAGAAAGCAAGAAGTTGATGAGGAATCAATCGAGAGATTACTTGCAAGCCTTTATGTGCCGCAATTAACAAGACACGTACAGATTTTGTACAGGGCATTGCTTGATTCAGATTCAAAACTGTATTTTAAAGTCGGTACAAGCGGTACAGGCGGAATGGGATTGAATATCCCATATACTCATAGTGAGGAAAGACCATCGAAAGTGTTACTTGCTAAATCTGCAGTTGCAGGAGCACAGACTTTGCTGCTTTTCCTGATGGCCAGAACACCAAAGGGGCCAATGGTGAAAGAAATAAAACCAACTGCCGCAATTGCATGGAAAAGGATTACCTACGGAAAAGTTATGAAAAAAGGGAAGCCTATTCCGGTTGTAGATATGACGATAGACAAGGCACATGAGGTTAATGATATTTTTGATTATGATAATTTCAAGGGAGTTGATTCAACAGGTACTGATTATGAGTCAGTATTTATCGATACCGGAGAAAATGGAATTTTTTCAAAAGGAGAATTCGAAGCAATCGGTTCTTTGAATCAAATGGAAATTGTGACTCCTGAAGAAATAGCTGAGTATGTGGTATTTGAAATTCAGGGCGGAAACACAGGTAAAGACATAATACAAGGTCTCGACGGTTTTACACTCGGACCTTCATTCAGGGGAGGCATGCTTTATAACAGGGCGATGAATAAGCTTGAGAGCCTTGAAAAAGAGGTTGGCGTTGAAAGCATTGCATTTGAAATGCTTGGCCCGCCAAGATTATCCAAACTGTTGTTTGAAGCAAATATAATGAAAAGAATAGCTAAATCAGTCAGAGGTGTCTTAAATTGTAAGCCTGAAGAATTATCCCGTGAAGCAGTTGAACTCCTGAAAACCGATAATAAATTACGTTCGGAAATGTTATCAATAGGTTTAGCAATACTGCTGCCAGACGGAAAAAAATATCTCAGGGGCAGGGATGTGAAAATCCCGACCTGTTCAGGCGATAAAAAAATAAAAATGACAAAGGAATTACTCGAAAAATGGTGTAATGAAGCCTGGATTGATTTAAGGAGCGAAAATTTTAAAAAATGGCAAAATCTTATGAAAAAAATCATGAATCAATCCCGTGAAGTTCCTAATGATGATACAAGTTCAAGATATT
>DAHXMP010000295.1 GCA_027371665.1 Bacteroidota bacterium
TTTTTTCATTAAATAAAAGGTTCTGAAAGCTTCAATTTAATGCTTTCAATTTCATCCGAAAGAATTCTTTTTCTTAGATTTTTTTCTTCCCCCTGAGATTCCAGTGCATTCCTCTTGTCTTTATTTGCTTTCATAGATTCCTGTCTTATTTTGTTCTCTACTTCTGATTCTGTAATATCTGATTTCAATTGGTAATATTCATTGCGTCTCATTCTTAAGGTCATTTCTTTAACGAGATAAACAATGGTTAGAATTCCGAAAAGAATAGCAAAAGTATATGTTACCATGTATAGTATATTGTACAGCTCTTTATTATCCCCATGCATTAATTGAAAAATCTCAGGGAAATAATTCGTCAGCATGCCAAGCATTACACTTAAAAAAAGACAAATAACACCTGATAATACATTATTTTTCTTTGTGAAAGCAGTTGATTCACGTCTCATAATAATCAATGCATTTTCTGTCGCAAAAAACTCTTCCTGGAGTTTATCATACTCATGTTTTAATGAGCGGGATACATCCTGAATCTCTGAAGAAGAATCGTATGCAGATGAGAGTTCACTATCATAGTCGGATAATTTGCTGTTCAACTCTGTCGAATAATCTGTCCATGCTTTTTTGACCATTTCTTTTTTAAGTTTGAATTTTTCACCATCAACCAGTTCATTTAATCTCATTAGTTTTTCAGAGTATTCTTTTTTTAGTGATTTTGTTGTTTTATTACTAACAAACCAATCAGGATGGCTGTTTAGAAACTCCTTTGCAATATGAGAATCCGACTGGAATGTATTTTCTATCGCATATTCATCATCGAAACAATTAAAATAAGCAAAACTTCTTACAACGTCTATTTCATTATCTTTTAGTTGATTAAAAACACTTAGATTTTCATAATAAATTTCAGCTCTCTTTGGATAATCATCAGCTAATTCAGGATATGATTTTTCAGTATCAAGTTTAACAATTTTCTTTATTAAATCATTAATAATAATCTTGCCGTCGTTATCAGAGAACTCATCTGTTAATGCGGTAGTATTTCTAGAAAACAAAAAAATTCTTTTGAAGTCTGAACCCGGATTTAAAAAGCACCTGAAGGCATTTTCATCGAATTCGTCAAGAAAGCATGTAAAGCGGAGCCAGTCAAACTGCTCGGCAGTCATCAATTTCCCAATTGATTGAATTGCTTTCTTATTAATTGTAAGTTCAATGTCCACAGAGTCAGCATTCTCAAAATTATCTAAGTATTCGGTCAACAGGCAAGGAATACCATAAGTAATCTGCATTATTTCTAAGGACGGTTTGTCAATTCTCACTTCATAGGAATCAAAGAAGTCTTTTAAATTTTCCCGTTCAATTGGATTTATTCTGATTTCACTTATTGTATCCCTGTGTTTTTCCCATTCATAGTCGAAATCAGGTTTCACCAGGTAATTTTCTCTCGATGATAAAATAAATCTGAAATCGAAAAAATTTGATACTTTAGTTTCATTGTCTATATAGGAAATTTGATAAGATATAAAATCGGAAAACTTTTTCTCACAGCAATAAGTTATCAATTCCTTACTCAACCAGGTATTAAGTGAAAAATCAATGCTTTCAAAATTATCGAAAAATAAAACAATTTTCTTCGGTTCATTTCCTGAATAATGACGTTCAAAGGATTCACCAATCTCATCAGAAGGATAAAATATTTTCATCAAATCAACAATAAATGCTTCAGCAATAACCTTTGGAGTTTCTGTTAAAAGCCGTCTGTCCCCTTTTTTATCAATAAATTGAACGAGCTCATCATCCTGAATTGATTCGTAATTGTATTTTTTGTTAGACAATATATAATCTGACTCGGAAATTAATAAAGAATTAAAAGTTATTTTTTTCCAAAATTCAATGGATGTTTCATGCAAAATATTTAGAATTTCAGCAAATTGCTGAAGGTTGTACACACACTCTGAGTCTTCATTAACGGGGATGTTGATACTTTGTTTTATATTATCATTTATCTTAAAACTTCTATAAAGTCTATGAGTGATTTCCGGCAGGAAATTTATTTTTTCACTTCCTTCAAAAAAACACACAGCATCTGCTACTTCTTTCCCAAGTAGTTCATCTGCAAGTTTATTAACAAATCTGCTTTTGCCGACACCAAAAAGACCATTGATAAAAAACATTCTTTTTGAGTCAGTGATTCCGGGTGGAAGGAAAATTCCCTTTCTTACATTCTCAATTTCTTTATAATGATTTGGCAGCATACTCTATTCACAATTTTTTTATTATCCGGATATCTATTTTTAATTAATTACAAAATAATTAAAAAATCAAATTTATTCATCAAATCTGAAATAAATTTTTAATAGTGTTCCCTGCGTGGAACAGTCAAATTCAACCTTATCGGCAATCTTTTTCATAATAAATATCCCTCTTCCACTTTCTTTTGTAAGATTTTCTGGAAGGAGCGGGTCTTCAAGATTTTCATAATCAAATCCTTTACCCTGGTCTTGAACAGATACCATTAAAACAGATTTTTCACATTCGGCTTTAATTATAACTGATTTATTATTATCTAGTTTATTTCCATGAACAATAGCATTATTAACAGCTTCAGTCAAAGTTATCAATAAATTATAATATTGTTCATCGCTCAGAGAAAAAATTATCCTCATTTCCTGTAACATTGATTCAATCAGGCTAAGAGATTTCCTTTCACTTCTTATTATTCTGTCATACTTCTGTCCGCTGCAATCCATATCTTGTTATAATATATTTTTTTAATGATCATAAATTAATACTTGTTGTTAGATAAAAGTCAGGAAAGGTTCTGAAATTACCCGGACCGATTTTTTGAAACTCATACCAGCCTTCAAGTGATATGTATGAACCATTATTAAGTAAAATTTTAATTTCAGCTTCTGGGCCTATTGAATATAAACTATAAGAATAATATCTCACTCCAATTGAAGCATAGCTGTTGTCTTTGAATTTATTAGAAATCATAAATTTGATAAATTTTTCAAAATTTTTATTTTGCGGCAACTCTGAAAATGAATGCCAAAATAAAATACCGTTTTCTGAGTAACGAAAATTTAAATAAGTATGCAAACTTAACATTTTTCCCAGAAAAACCGTGATTGAATCTTTATAACTTAATTGCCTGAAACTGTTACTTTTCAATAAATATGTCGTATCTTCAAAATCATAGGCAATGTAATTGGCAAGTATCTCTAATTCAGGATTCATTGAAAAATAATCCGTTGCCCAGAGTATTTTTGGCCTGAGTCTTATATTTCTGTTCCATTTGTTATTACTACTGCTCTGTGCTTTTAAATAAACAAGATGATATAACTGAATTTCACCTGTTATATTGAAATTTAAAGATTTATCAAATTGATGAGACCAGGAACCACTGATAATTGAACTAAACTCGTCACGGTCATCGAAATTATTAACACTGGGTGTGTTATATTGATATAATGATACTGAATATTCAAATCGAATACTGTCCTTTAAAGATGCCTGCCAGTATGACTGCATATAAAATCGAGTCGAATTATCATTATAATCCAGAAGGCTTTCGGTTTCCTTTATCATATTGAAATCAAAATCACTGATATTGAAATTCTTAAAAGCTTTATTCTCTGAATTGTTTATCCCAAATGATATACCGATGTTCTGCATAAATCCTGATATTTTGTATTTGCCTTCCGCAGTAAACGAAAGCCCAAGCTCATCTCTTTTTCTGGATACACCCGTACTGCTGTATCCTTCAATAAAGTCCTTATAATATCTGTTTTTCCAAACTTTTTGGGCAGTTATATCAAGTAAGCCAAATAAATAATTAGAAAGTGCAAAATCGAATCTTGCATCGGTATTTACCCTGCTGTCAATCCATGTTTCAACTGGAAGCATATTCTTACTGATAGAAAGTAATGATAAGTAATCTCTGGAAATAAACCTGTAACCAGCTTCCAAATATATCCTGTCATACTCATCAAAATTTCTGTCAAGTGAGGATTTGTAATCAATGTCTGCATTTTCCCTTCCCTTCCTCAATCCGGTATAATCACTTAACAGAGATGCCTGAATTTTGTTACCTTCTAAAACATATTCTGATAAATTACCATTAAGCTGAATCAATGGCCCTAATACATCAACACCTAATTGATTATTTTTTTCTGCTCCTCCTTTCAACTCAATATAAGATTTTGAATACAATGACTGTGCTTCCCCTGAATCATCAGCAAATATTCTAAAACCAGCCGAGCCGTTCAATCTTCCTAATTTATTATATGAGCAGTATATCCAGTTGTTTTCAGTTACTAAATTGACATTTTTCCAAACCGGCAGCATGTATTTAACATTTAATATCTCATTATCTGTCGTAATATTATTCCTTACTTTTTTTTGTATAATTGAATCTTTCCTGGCAGTATCAGTGTTTACAGTATCTTTATAAATCGTATCATTGATAAAATTGAAAGAGCTTAGAGTTGTACCATGGTATTGCTGAATTACACTTAATTTCCCTCCGAATAAATTAAAATCAATATTAGCATTGCCATTGAAAAGAAATGTATTTACCAATTTGTTTGCACCAATTATGATACAGTTTTTGCCAGGCTGCTCTTGCATCACGTTAACAGTATCTTGTGCTAATATTGAAGTTATTAAGAATAAAAAAATCAGAATTGAAATGCAATATTCAACAAATTTCTTTCCTGAGATTATTGACATGTATCATCGAAAACAATGGGTGAAAATCCTTGTATTTTGTTTAATTATAAACTATTAACAGATTTCAAGTCTGGATTATCAAAATAATTAGCAAAGCACAACTGACGAAAATAAATAACTTTTGCAATAATTTCATCAGCGCTTTCCTTAACAATTAATTTCTTGCCGCTTTTCAGGCTAACAGTTGTATCATGCTGTGTTTCAACTATTTCAATTTCATCGGAATTGATAGTAACTGCACTATTATCAATTTTAGTTAATGTAATCATAATGTTAACAAGTATAATGAATAATATCTAGCAAAATTAATAAAATTTATAAACTATTTTAATTTTTTATGTTTAATAATTAGTAAAAACTTCAATATGTTATCAACTTTTTCCTATTTCTCTTATAAGAGCTTCCTTTTCAATTTCAAGCTGCCTTATTTTACGTTCAATGGAATCCAGTTCTGTCGGCATTGAATCAATCTCAATCCTCAACCTGCTTGCTGCTTCGTCCATCAAATCAATGGCTTTGTCCGGAAGGAATCTGTCTGTTATATATCTTGCGGAAAGTTCGGAAGCAGCCACGATGGCTGCATCGGTTATCCTTACCCCATGATGTACTTCATACCTTTCTTTCAAACCTCTTAATATTGAAATCGAATCCTCCACCGATGGCTCCTCCACGAGAATTTTCTGAAACCGCCTTTCGAGAGCAGCATCCTTCTCAATATATTTCTGGTACTCATCGAGCGTAGTAGCACCTATACATCTTAAATCACCCCTGGCAAGAGCAGGTTTTAATATGTTTGCAGCATCCATACTCCCGGAAGTTGCTCCGGCACCAATTAAATTATGAATTTCGTCAATAAAAAGAATTATCTCTCCATTTGATTCTGTAACTTCCCTTATTACGGCTTTCAAGCGTTCTTCAAATTGTCCCCTGAAACTCGTTCCTGCAACCAAAGCACCTAAGTCAAGTGTAACCACTTGTTTTGTTTTCAGTGACTCAGGGACATCGCCATCTACAATTCTGTGGGCAATTCCCTCCACTATTGCTGTTTTTCCAACTCCGGCTTCTCCGATTAATATCGGGTTATTTTTTGTTCTGCGTGATAATACCTGCAATACACGCCGTATTTCATCCTCCCTGCCAATTACGGGGTCAAGCTTACCATCTTTTGCCTCTTCGTTCAGAAGTCTCCCATAACGTTTTAAAGCCTGGTATTTATCTTCAGGGGTCTGATCTGTTACTCTTTGTGAACCTCTGATTTCCTTCAAGGCTTTGTATATTCCATCCTTGGTACAACCGCTATCCTTTAATAATTGTGATATATCTGATTTCACTGTTGCAAGCCCAAGTAACAGGTGCTCCGTACTAATATACTCATCTTTTAAAGCTTTTGCTTCTTTAGCAGCTTCATCAAAAACTCTCGTCAAACCCGGTGAAAAATATTCCTGCGCATTACCAGAAACTTTTGGAGATTTCTCCAAAAGCTCATGCACTTTAATTTTCAAATATCCCACATTCACACCCAGTTTCATCAAAATATCAGGTATAAATCCCGACTGATCCTGAAGAAATGCCGCAAACAAATGAGATTCACCGATAGCTTGATTATTATAACTCCGTGCAATTTCACTCGCATTCTGGACTGCTTCCTGTGACTTTATGGTAAATTTTTGGAAATTCATAAACTTTAAAATAATTTTTCAAAATATAAAAAAATAAACTCGATTCCCTGAAAAAAATTGTATGATTTCATCGTTTACAATTTTCTAAACAATAAAATTATCAATCTTCCTTCTAAAGTTAAAATTTTTTCTTAAGATTTTTGAGTTGTTTATACCTGCTTCTTTACATAATTTATTTAATATTTTTTCATTATTATGAAATAAATATTATTATTTATTTTCAAAACTATTATTTACAGGATTAATTATGGAACATCCTAAAGGTAAAATTCTATGGATTGATGATGAAATTGACCTTTTGAAACCACATATAATTTTAATTGAGCAACGTGGATAT
The DNA here is from genome assembly GCA_027371665.1 of Bacteroidota bacterium. Classification (GTDB taxonomy): domain Bacteria; phylum Bacteroidota; class Ignavibacteria; order Kapaibacteriales; family UBA2268; genus DAHXMP01. The sequence continues at coordinate 6,748 of DAHXMP010000295.1, forward strand.
TCAGTTGACAAAACGACAAACGGGGAAGATGCAGTTGAACTTGTTAGGCAGAAACATTTCGATTTAATTTTTCTCGACGAAAGCATGGTAGGATTAAGCGGTTTAGATGCACTTCCCATGTTAAAACAAATAGATGCTTCCACACCCATAGTAATGGTTACAAAAAATGAAGCAGAGAGCGTCATGGAAGAAGCCATAGGTAAAAACATTGACGATTATCTGACCAAACCGGTTAATCCTACTCAGATAATAGCGGCAATAATAAGACATCTTGAATCTCACAAAATCAAATCTGAAAAGATAGCCCAGGAATATCTAATTGGTTTTCATCAAATATCAAGCAGGATTCTCGACAAATTGAACTGGAATGATTGGCTTGATATTTACCTTAAGCTTGTCAAATGGTCCATGGAATTAGACCGGAACCCGGAGCTTGGTTTTGAACAAACTCTTCGTGACCAATGGAGGGAAACCAATGCTGTATTTTCAAAATTTGTTGAAGATAATTATTTCGAATGGATTGGTAAAAATAAAGGTGATTCATCTCCTGTTTTGTCTCATGAGGTCGTCGAACATTCACTATTACCGGTTTTAAAGAATTCCAAACCAACTGTATTTTTTGTTATTGACTGTATGAGATTAGACCAATGGTTTACGATGGAAGAACTTCTAAGGCCCTATTATACATTTGAGCGTGACTATTATAGTTCTATACTGCCTACGGCTACTCCTTATGCCAGAAATGCCATATTCGCAGGTTTAATGCCAATTGATATTCAAAAATATTATCCTCAATGGTGGGTTGGAGAAACAAATTCCGAAGACCATAAGGCCAATGCTTTTGAAAAAGAATTACTTGAAGAACAATTAAACAGAAAACGATTTAAATTAAAAAATCAATTAAATTATATAAAAATTCACGAAACTGAATTCGGGAAGAAAATAGAATCCAATATTCTGAATTACGCGAAAAACCAATTAACTGCAATTGTTGTTAATTCCGTAGACATGATAGCTCATTCACGGTCGGATTATGCCATATTAAAGGAAATTGCCCCTGACGAAGCTGCATACAGGTCTTTAACTCGTTCATGGTTCCAGCACTCAAGCCTGTTCAATATGCTGAAAGCTTTATCAGAAGAAGATGTTAATATTATTATTACAACTGACCATGGTTCGATAAGATGTATGAGGGGTGTCAGGGTTCTGGGCGACAGGGAAACCTCCACTTGCTTAAGGTATAAATTTGGTAAGAACGTTAAGGCTGAGCAGCGTCATGCTATGCAGATTCAAAACCCTAACCAATTTAAACTGCCTAATCAAGGAATTACTGTAAACAACATCATTGCTAAGGAAGATTTTTATTTTGTTTATCCTACTGATTTCCATCATTATTTACAAAAATACAAAGACAGCTTTCAGCATGGAGGTATTTCTATGGAAGAAATGATTATTCCCATTATTACTTTGAACAGGAAATAATACTTAAATCATCGTGCCAATTAAATTTTTTCTCATAAAATGTTTGTTTTTCATTTTACATGAAAAATTATATCTTTGAGATATGTTAAATGGCAATTATATTTCAAATAGCACTGAAGAAACGGTTGAACTCGGTTCGAAATTCGCTGAAGGATTAGAACAGGGGGATATAATCGCTTTATACGGTGATTTAGGTGCCGGTAAAACAGAGTTTATTAAGGGTATCTGCATTGCCTTAAATGTGGAAGAAATCGTTAATAGTCCGACTTTTACAATAACAAACCGGTATTCCGGAACCTTAGATAACAAAAAAATTATCATTCTGCATATTGACCTTTTCAGAATAAAAAATTTAAATCAATTATATGAAATTGGTTTTCACGAATTTATTAATTCTGATGAATCGTTAAAACTCATCGAATGGGCAGAAAAAGCAGAGGGAATCCTTCTTCAAATAAATCATAAAATCAGAATAATTCTTTCCGAAAAGAAAGAACATGAAAGACAAATTATTATTGAATAATTCATTGATTAAGTTTTAATAACAAAAACAGCCCTTCAGGTCTATCCTGAAGGGCTGTTTATTTAGCTTAAAATCAGTTGTTACTTAACAACAGTGAACTGCTTCCTCATCATAGAATCGCCTGATTTAACAACTAAAGTATAGCTGCCGCTGGCGATTGAGCTAAGGTCGAGTTCAATTCCATTTGCTTTGATTTGATAAGACGGTGCAAAGCTCTTTCCGTTATCATCGAATACAACAAGCTCTAAGTTTGATGTACTTCCTGTATAACCGAAGAGAACCCTGTTAGTAGCCGGATTCGGCACTGCATCGCCAAGAGTAGAACCGTTATCGGTAACTTCGACAATCTTCTCTTCACTTAATTGAGATTTACCATCCAAATCAACTGTTCTCAGACGATATACATATGTCTTGCCGTATTCTACATTGGCATCAACATAACCGTAATTCTTCACGTCTGAACTTGTTCCTGCTGCTTTGACATCGGTAATGCTATTAAACAGGCTCTTACCGGTACTCGTCATTTCAGCACGTTCGATTTCAAACCTGTCTGTTCTGTACTCACTTGCGGTTGACCATGTCAAATCTACGTTCTTACCTCTTGCTTTCGCGTCGAAGTTAACAAGTTCAACAGGTATGATGGCACCACCGTTTTTCTCGGCGAAGTCTAGCATTGCTCTCAAGACTAATTCAGTATTATTGAAGTGTCTCCAATCAGCTCCGTAAATAATTACGTTCCTGTCAAGAGTAGTTGTAGCTACTCCAAATGGAGCGCCGCTATAATTCGGAGGTGGAGGAGGTATCGGTGTATTATATGAATACACATAAGCTGTTCTTGCAAGACCTTCTCCGTTTGGATATACTGAAAGTACTGATGTCATGGGGTCTGCATCAGCAGAATATGACAGAGAAATATTATGTGTGCTTGTTATAAAGTGCACAAGGTCTCTACCGACATTCGTGCCCTTAACACCATAAATTGGTGGAATAGCTGAAAAATAATTGAACCTTATATACATCGGATTATTCCATGGTGATGCATTTGTCCTTGCACGTAAGTATGTATAAACAAAATCTGTATCAATAGGATTATTCGGGTCGTTAGCAGGTGGATTCAATCCATAACCTGTTAACTCTCGGACCATTTCCTGGCTTGCTATAAACAGATTCTGTTTTGCTCCCTCTAACATTGGATGGTCGAGGAAGTTTGCAATACTCATTCTTTCATAACGTGAAGTTGGTTTATCATCACCGTCGGACCAGAATAAACTTCTATACAGGCCGTAATTAACTGTCTTAGGTTCCCAACCGGCTCTGTCGAGTACGTCTATTTTCCAAATGTTGTTATCAGGGTCATCCCTGTAAACACTTGTATACCAACCAACGCCTTGAAGTCCTGTCTGACGTGTAATTGTACTGCTTTCACCGGTTAAATATTGATAGTTAAATGCACCGGCTAATTGTTCCGTTGTAAATGTTGCTGACGGGTCAACGTCTGAAGCAACTCTCGAAATTCCGTAATTATCTGTCAGCCACAGTTTCTGGAAACTGTTTTCTGCAGAAACCATCATGTTCAATGTATGAGACTGCTTAAGATAGAATCTTGTAACTATCTCTTTATCATTATTTGAATTTTTCTGGTCTGCACCAATATGAACTTTCATCTTATATCTCGGTGTTACGTTTCCAAGCATAGATTTGAAACGGTCATAAACCTGGTATGATGGAAGCTCGGAATATGTTTTCGGATAGAAGTCGGTTCCCGTTCCGTCTGCAAGGTGGAATGAAAATTCGCTTGTTACTCCTGAAAGCAGGTCAACCTTTATAGTTGTGTCAACTACAAGATGAGATGCATCTTCCATCCAAAGACCGGCTGATGATTCGATGTATATCTTAAGATTAACATCAACGCCTGATGCATGATTGTTTCCGTTGTTACGAATCATTACTTTAACATCAATCGGTGCTTCGGTCATAATATGTTCTGCATCGCCGAAACCGGCAAGAGGCATAATGTTTGTTCTGTAAGCACCAGGTGCCGATATCATGCTAAGTTCCAGGTCGCTCAGCCAAAGTATACCGTCAAACTCATCAGCGCCAATATCATATAACTGCCCGGATGTTCTGCCCTGACCATCAATGTCAATTGGAACATCAGCAGGTAGTCTGAATCCGCGATTATTCAAGCTTGAACCAACGGGAACAGGATTAGTTCTAATCCTCATATTATCGGTCGGATTTACCGGGCTTGTATAATCGCCTGTGAAGTCGTCGAATACTGAAGATTCGTCCTGGCCTGTCCAGAAGTACCACTGTCTTAATGTCTTGTAAGCATCCGGAGCCATATCTGCAGGTGTGTCATCGAGAACTTTGCCTAAATTGTCAGTTTCGATATAACCAAAAGCACTTGCCTGTGATGTAGAAGGAATCCAGATAGCATTTCTGTCAGATGCAAACACGCCTTCTTTCTTGTCGGGTTTGACTCCTTCATAGAATATTGCTGCATGAGCGGGGCTTGTAGCATCAATAAGATTATCAAGTATAGTAACTGCGTTATTATATATTTTTAGTCCGTCTGTGTGCTGTGCTGTAATACCCATCAGAGCACCTCTTGAACTAACAGCATCATCGTCGATAAATACTGTATTGTTATAAATCTTGTCATTTCTCGAGAAATAATCAGGAGTGGTTATGTCATTGCTTGAACTTGCAGTTAATGTCATGAACCCATTGTCCCATGACGGTAAGTCTGCTACAGGCATGCGCTCTGTAAACAGCCTGATACCGAAACGGCTGGTCTTATCATTATTTGCTTTCAAGCCCCAAATCATATTATTTCTTATGAGCATATTCTCGGGTACATCCGGGAAGTACACGAAATTACCAGCAGGAGGATTGAATCCATTTCTGCTCTGCTGTACTTTAATTCCGTAAACCGCCGGATAATCATAAGAAGCATTTGTCGTACCCTCGACGTAATCTATCTCATTTTCACCGATTATTAAATTAATATTATTATAACCGTGCATATCTGTTGACAGGCTACCCGGGTCATCTCCTCCTGCTATTATACCGGCTGCGTTATCACTGCATTCACCTGTAACATTATAAATTTTATTATGCAAAATCTGAGAACCGTCTTCATAACCTGTGAATATTCCAGCACGGGAAACATTGTAAATTAAATTACTCTTGATTAGATTCCCTGTATTATAAAAACGTTGAAATTCTGCTGCACCTGCATTCCATAAAATTCCGATACCGAGAGATACAACACCATAGCCATATCCACTCATTTCATTGTTCATGATTGTGTTGTTTTGACAAGGAATTGTATCCAGATGGAAAAGATTTGCTCCCGTTACGTCTGCTTCGGGTCTGCTTCTCATTGTTATAGCAGATGTATAACCCAATCCATCGAGAATTCTGTAATCATCTTCAAAAATAAATTGACTTCCATTAAATCCTGTTCTTGGAAGAGAGCAATTACCGGCATAAACCGATGAAGCATTTTCAAAGATACAATTCTTTATAGTATTGTTTACAGAACCTTGTCTCAGGTAGAACGCTGATTGGAAAGGATTAGACATATTTACAACAAACCTTATACTCTTATTGCTTCCGCCGTCAAATATAAAGTAACCGTTAGGATTGCTGTAATACCTCTTGTTATTTGGAACTACCCTGTTTACTGCAGCATATTGATTATTTGGATGATAATTTTGTCCCAAGTAGATACCGTAACCGGCACCGGACATTAAATTAACTGTAACACCTGAATTTATACCTCCTCTTTCATTGGCTTTAACCGGTGAAGGCCTGAATGTAACTGTATTTGTTTCGCTCATACCCGTTATTTTACCGCTTAAATCTAATGCTGGATAAGGCATTAAATTACTTCCTAAATCATACTCAGTATCTGTCAGGTAGAATGTTACGGGACAGCTTACTCCTTTCTGGTACAACGCATCAACAGCGTCTTGTACGGTAGCAAAGTTACCTCCCATTCCAATAGTATAAGTTCCGCACATTCCTTCGATAACCGTTACTGTGCCAAGCTTCGTATCATTACTATGCACAGCATCATTTTTGTGGTAAACTCTAAATACTACATTATAAGTTCCTGCCTGAAGAGGAACCCAATCCTTATCGAATGTAACGATAGTAGTATTATATTTACCTGATGGTGCATTTGTTATTTCTGTCGTATCAGCATATACTGTATCAGCCGGAGCTTTTATTATATACATATAAGCTGTTGCAATAACGTCGCTGACACCGTA
>DAHXMP010000296.1 GCA_027371665.1 Bacteroidota bacterium
CCATGAATATCAAAGGTGTTGAACAAACCGCAACCACATCGCTGGATTCGGCACTTCTTAAAAAACAGGAACAGAAGCCGAAAACAGGAACAACAACTAATACAACTACCAATAAAGATACTGTGGTTCTCTCTGAATCGGCAAAAGATTTGGCGGCATTGAAAGCCGGCAAATCAGCTCAAGAGGAAGCAAACGAAACATTTACTTCAAAGCTCAAAGAAGAAGCTGCAAAGGGGTATAAGTAATCGAAAAAAAATATAATTCTTAAAGTAAAATTAATATTATATTAAATCTGTTTTTTTCATGCTTAACGAAATCAAAGCATGAAATCCTTATACTATTCAATCATCAATTTCGCTCGAAGCGACAATTTGTGTAAATGTAATTAATAATTATACTCTATATAAAGAGAGGAATAATTTTGTCTTGTATAGCTCCTGCAACTTCAACTTTACCTTCATCTGTAACGAACACATCAATCTCGGTTCTGAAGCCGATTTTCTCATGCTCCATATAAATTCCCGGTTCTACCGAGAAGCAAGTCCCCGCAATAATTTTTCTTTCATCCTTCGTTTCGAGGTTGTCAATATTCACACCGTTACCGTGAACTTCCTCGCCAATATTGTGCCCTGTCCTGTGAGTGAAATATTCTCCGTATCCGGCATCAACGATTACTTTGCGGCAGGCGTCGTCAACTTCCCATCCGTAAACGGTTTTGTTGGAAGCAAACCTGTCTGTAACGAGCTGTTTTGCGGTATCCCTTGCTTTTGTCGCTACACTGAAAATTTCCGCGAGCTTTGCCGGAACTTCAGTACCAATAAAGCCCATCCAAGTGATATCATAATAAATAGCACCCGGTTTATCGAGCTTTGCCCATAAATCGAGTAGTACCAAATCGCCTTCCTTCATATTATAGCTGTTTTCGGGAGTCGGCTCGAAATGCGGGTCAGCGGCATGTTCGTTAATTGCGACGATAGGCCCATCGTCCCATGTCATGCCGTTCTTTCTCATCAAGTCATGCATGAAATGCTGTATTTCAAATTCTTTTGGATTTTTACCGCTTTTCACTCTTATCGCAATTTCTTTGAAAGTTTCATCTTTTACCATCTGCATAATTTTTCCGCCCTCGACATGGCTTTTCCAGTCGTCCATCGAAAGATGGGATTCAAATTGGCTCACGAGGTCGGCACTCGATACGATTTCGATGCCGAAGCTCCTGATTAAATCAATCATACCACCGTCAACTATCGAAACATAAGGGATGGCATTGTTTGCAGAGAATTGCATTGCGACTTTCTTAGCAGAGCCGAGAATTTGTTTAAGCAGGCTGTGCAGTTCCTGCCAGGGAAGATAAACATTTTTCTTCCCGGGAAGATGGTCGCATCTCCAGGGTTCTATTTTGTGAACGAGCTTCTG
>DAHXMP010000301.1 GCA_027371665.1 Bacteroidota bacterium
CTGATAATCTCCCGGGCAAATTTTAGTAAAATAATAATTTCCTTCATCATTGGTCTTGTAGGTTCCCAATTTTGTTGAGCCTTTCCAGAGGTTCAGTGTAACATTAGGCAAAGGAAGCCCGGTGGCTGAATCTTTGACATTAAAATATATTACTCCGTTACAACATGTATCAATCTGTTCATTACTAACGAGATAATATACAAGATTAAGAGTGTCACATCCCTGTAATTCAATTTCGGGCTCAAGGACTTTGAATCCTTCTTTGGCTATTCTCAATCCATAAGAACCCGGGCAGACAAATTCAAATGATAATTTTCCCTGGTCGTTTGTATAAGCCTTGCGAAATAATGTATCCTTCCGCCTCAGCTTTACTTCGGCTCCATTCACAGGAGTACTATCGGACATCTTTAGAACTGTTATATTAATCCTGCCGCAGCAACTGTCCTCATGAAGGATTTTAATGGGGACATTCTTTTTATCATTTTTCCCAATAATATCAACAGCCTTACCCTGGTAGGTTTTGAAATCCCCGTGAGAGATTTTCAAATCAATATTGTTAAGATTTTCAGGGAGCCCAGTTAAAGTGAATTTACCATCTTCATCTGTTGTGTCTTTTGCAAGTAATCCCTGGATAGCCGTTCCACTGTTTATCGCTTCGACTGTTGCGTTTGGAACCGGGTAATCCTGTTCATCTTTAATTACCCCTGAAACTGCATTCTGGTCATTAGGATTAGTGTTGTTGTCTTTAGTGCAAGCCAGGATAAATAATAATAATGAAAACATACACGGGATTAGTATTCGGCGAAGAAGTAGAAATTGTTTCATTAGAACCTCTTTGTTTTTAAATTAGAGTTTGTTACTTAATGTTAAAGCCTATCTTTATAATAACACAAAAAAATGAAAAAAGTTACAAAAATATTGCTTTGTTCTAAAAATATTTATATTGATTAATGAGAAATTAGAATCTTATAACAATAATCAGAATTATTGTTATTTATTCTCATAAAATATAAACCGCTTTCAAGTGAAGATATATCCATTAAATATTCTTTCGAACCTGGAGCTAAATTTTTTTCCAGGAGGGGTTGGCCCAGCATGTCAAAAAGTTGAAGATTGCCTTGTGCCGGGGCAGTAAATTTTATTTTTAAAGAATTTCCATCTAAGCTTTGCCCAACGGAAGCAAATAAAGCATTCGATTCATCAGCAGAAACACCTGTAGTAATTTTTAAAAATGAAACATCATCAGATGTATAGTTAGGAATCGCAATTTCATTTCTATATGGATTATAGCATATCCCTGAAGGAGCATTGTATCCTGAAGCAATTTCCTGTAATTGCGTAGGATTGTTCGGGTCAAATTTAAGTATCTTTCCTTTACCGGTAGAACTCATCATATCTTCCCAGCTCGATATGTAATAGTTGCCGGCTCCGTCAGTTGTTATCCCGAAAAAGTAGGAGTTACTCTGGTATTCATAATATGTTGCCCTGAATTGATTCAAATCAAATACAACAACACCAGCTGGTTCTCCGAAAACAACGATATAGAGAGTATCGTTTGAATATACGATGCCGTTGGTATATATATTTTTAGAGAAAATGTACGGGTCAATTTTAATTGTGGTGTCATTATGATTGTAAAAAAATAAGGTTTTTGTTAAGTCATCTATTAAGTATATAAAACCGTTTTTATCTGCTGTTATACTGGTGATTTTTTGTGATGTTGGAACTTCATAACTTAGTACTGAAGAACCGTCTTCCAGTTTGAATCCTTCCAAATATGTTCCATCTGCCACATATAAAGTATCATTTACGATTACCATTCCCCTGGGGCTGGTTAAGCCGCTTTCAATAAAAACAGATAGCTGGTTATTGGCATCATACGATAGAATTTGTCCTGAATGTACATTTGATATCAAATAACGTTCATGGCTAACGTCATACACTACACATATCGGCTGGTCATAGGATTGTGCAACTGTTATTTTGGGGATTAATAATGTGATAAGTAAAAAAAAAGTAACAATTATGGATTTCATATAAATACTCCTAAAATAATTGATTGATGATTTTGTCAATAATTTTGCAGCATAATAAAGAACGACTGCCATTGTTATTAAAATTATTTGTATTCTCAGTATTTTTCAAATGTAAATTTCAGAATTTTTCCACAGAATACAAAATGTTGTTCAGAAATTGTGAACAACTGTGTTAAAAAATATATTTTGTAAATTTCTTGAGAAGTTGATGAGTTCTTGTTATTTTCGAGGTGAATTATTAATTCAATTCAATAAATTTTAATTGGGGGAGTGTAAATTGAGCGGTTCTTATATTAATCCTTATGATAACATATATCCTTATTCAAAAAAAGCAGGCGGAAGGTTCGATTCTTCTCAACCGGTAAATGTTGAGTCTCTGGGAAGCAAAGTCCCTCCTCATTCGATTGACGCAGAAATGGCTGTATTGGGTGCTATGATGCTCGACAAGCAGGCTATTTCAAAGGTTATCGAGATATTGGATATCGAGAGCTTTTACAGCGAAGCTCACAGGAAAATATATGAAGCCGTTCTGTGGATGTTTAATCATAAAACTGAAGTTGATATTATTACATTGACGGAAGAATTGATTGGGCGTAAATTTCTGGAAGAGGTCGGAGGAACGGCTTACTTGTCCGAACTGAACAGGAAGACTCCAACGGCATCAAACGTCGAACATTATGCTATGATAGTGCAGGAAAAATATCTCAAGCGTGTCCTGATTGCAGTTTCCGGAAAAATTTTATCTAATGCATATGACGATTCAACGGACGCACTCGAGGAAATTGACAATGCAGAAGCCGAAATTTTTAAATTGTCAGATAAAAGGTTCCATAAAGGGTATGTGAAAATCAAGCCTGTCGTACTGGATGCTTTCAAAGTAGTTGAAAGCCATGTCGGCAAAGAAAAGCAAGGATTCATTGGCATTCCTTCAGGTTTTAAAAAATTAGATGATATTCTCGGCGGCTTTCATAATTCCGACTTCATCGTTATAGCCGGTAGGCCTTCTATGGGTAAAACCGCACTGGCTCTTTCCATTGCAAGAAATATTGCCATTGAATACAAAAGAAAAGTCGGATTCTTCTCGATAGAAATGGAAGCACAACAACTTGCCTTACGTTTGCTTGCTGCCGAAGCTAAGGTCAACAGCAACGATGTTAGAATCGGTAAAGTTACTCCTGATACTATGAGGAAAATCATCAAAATTATGGATAAGCTCACGGATGCGCCGATTATTCTCGATGACAGTGCATCTCTTACCGTCATGGAACTCAGGGCGAAATGCCGCCGTCTTATCGCAGAGTTCGGTATAGAAATTGTAATAGTTGACTACCTGCAGTTAATCCGTTCTCCAAAGGCTGAGAGCCGTGAAAGAGAAATTTCTATGATTTCCCAGTCTCTCAAGCAGATGGCAAAAGAATTGAAAATTCCGATAATAGCACTTGCCCAGCTTAACCGTTCTGTCGAATCGAGAAATGATAAGCGTCCCTTGCTTTCGGATTTGCGCGAATCGGGGAGTATCGAGCAGGATTCCGACGTCGTCCTTTTTGTCCACAGGCCTGAATATTATAAAATAAAAACATACGAAGACAACACTCCGACAGAGGGAACTGCCGAAGTCATTATAGGCAAGCACAGGAACGGTCCCGTAGGCGTTGCGAGATTGGCATTCGTAAAAGAGCAGGCAAGATTCGAAAACCTTGCCTTCGAGTACCGGGACATACCTGAAGACTTCGTAAAATTCGACGGGGATGAGGAAGAAGAACCCGTGTTTTGAAAATTATATTATCTCTTTATCAAAAAAATTTTTTATTATACTTTTACTTCTTTTAAAATATTTTCAATAGATTTTTTTCTATGATAATAAAATAAAAATAATCCAATAAGAATAAGGATAATTGAAACCCATTGTGCTTGTGTTAATCCGTAAATTTTCATATTTCTGCGGATAAATTCTACCAAAAATCTTGGTATTCCAATGCCCAAAAATGATATGAAAATAATTTTTATTT
>DAHXMP010000303.1 GCA_027371665.1 Bacteroidota bacterium
TTAAAAATGCCGAAAAATATTATATTGAATATATTAATATAACTCAGAAAATTTTAAAAAAGGAGAATCCGGACTACTCTATAAGGATAGGTAACTTCGCAACTTTTTATTCTGAATTTGGTGATTATCAAAAAGCAGACAGTTTGTATCAAATTTCATTAAAGTTGAAAGAAAAGTATGAGAAAGATACAAATGACTATTTGATTACACTGAATAATCTGGCAAGCACAAAAATGAAAATGGGAGAATATGAAAAAGCCGAGAATCTGCTTTTGTACAGCGACAGCCTATATAAAAAAATAAAAAATCTGGATGAAACACAATTATACATGGTTTTGGGAAATCTTTATCTTTTGTGGCAAAAATACCCGAAATCAGAAGTATATTTAAAAAAGGCAATTGATGTATCTAAACTAATTGGTGGTGAGAAATCTATTGAATATATACGTGCTTTGAATAGTTTAGGTTTATTATATTGCAAAATGCAGCACTATAAAGAATCTGAATTTTATTTAACTAAATCTATCGAACTACTAAAGAAAAATTTTGGTGAAGAATTAAGTGATTATAATGTGTATCTGGCAAATTTAGCTGATTTATATTCGGATATTGACAGAAATAATGAAGCCGAAAAATTATATAAATCGGCATTGGATTTAGAAATAAAAAGATATGGAGAAGATAATCCAATTCTGAATACTACTATGAATAATTTAGCCATTCTTTATTTTATTATGGATAAATATGAGGAAGCGGAAAAGCTTTATAAAAAAACAATTGATATAATTGAAAAATCTTTAGGTAAAAATCACCCTGATTATTATTTGACCATTAGTAACTTAGGTGTTTTATACGAAGATATCGGGAAATATAGTGAATCAGAATCACTATTAAAAGACGAGTTAGATTTTAATAAAAATTTCTTTGGGATTGAAAGCCGCCAATATGCAACTTCATTAAGAACTCTATCCGGCTTATACTCTGAGATGGGTAGAACTGACTCGGTTGAAAATAATTTGAAAACTGCATTAAATATTATCTTGAGAATTGAAGGTGAAAATAATTATGACTATGCAAATATTCTAAACAAACTCGCTATTTTCTATGAGGACAGGGGGGATTTTATTAAAGCTGAGGAATTCTTTAAAAAAACAATAAGGATATATAAAAATATCTATGGTGATTCCAGCATAACTTATGCTGTTTCAATAAGCAATTTATCTATATTGTATGATTATATGGGCAGGTATGAAGAGTCGGAAAAACTCAGATTGCAGGCAATGGCTATAGATAAAAAAATATATGGGGAACACCATTCGGAATATGCAACAGATTTGAATAATTTATCTTGTTTGTACAGTAACTACCATAAAGGAGATTCAGCATTAATACTAATCAATGAAGCATTAAAAATATATAAAGATGTTTATGGTGAAGAAAACATTAGATATTTGAATGCATTAAATACCTTAGGATGTATATTATCTGATTTTGAAAGGTATGATGAATCTGAAAAAACGCATAAACAAGCATTAGAGCTACGTAGGAAAAAACTTGGCGAAGAACACATAGACGTTGCATATAGTCTGAACAACCTTGCAGTTGCTCTTATAGCACAGGGTAAATACAAGGAAGCAATTGATAATCTTATCATATCAAAAAAAATCATTGATAAGACTTATGGCGATAAATGTGTGATTTCAATTAAGTCTTCTCAACTATTGGCAAAATCAAACAGGTTTCTTGGTAATGAAAAAGAAGCGGAAAAATTTTACAATGAAGTTTTATACAAAAATTTTCAGCAAGCATATAACTATTTCCCGTATCTGAATGAAAAAGCGAGAGAGCAATTTTGGACAAATTCCCAAAATTTTTTTGACAACTACTTTTCATTTGTAACCGATTATTATGAAAGATTTCCTGAGCTTACCGGTTCAATGTATGACAACTGTCTTATATCAAAGGGCCTTATTTTGAACACCGTAAAAAATCAATATATAGTATCAAGGGCATCCGATAAAGCAAAAATCGCCCGTTCCAAATATGCTCATTATGTCAGCAATCCTAATCAGGCAAAAGAATTGGGAATAAACCTCGATTCACTATTGTCCGAGGCAGAACAGGCTGAATCAGAGTTTTCAGGTAAGCAGACAAATGTAAAAATTATTGATACTGTTCGTTATACATGGAAGGACATTCAAAAAAAATTGAAATCAGATGAAGCAGCAATTGAAATAATACGGTTTCAATATTATGACAATAAAAAAGCTGTCAAAACCTGCTATGCTGCTTTAATCTTAAAACCAGGGAGCGCTAATCCCTCTGACAATTTACCGGATGTCAGCATGATAGTCCTCGATAATGGCAATGAGTTAGAAGATAAATATATTAAGGAATATTCAACAATCGGCAGGTCTCTTGCAAAAGACAGCATCAATCCGGCTTTAGCATATGAACTTGGAAATATCTACACACAGTTCTGGGAAAAAATAAATAATAAACTTACTGGAATCAGAAAAATTTATATATCCCCCGACGGAGTTTATAATCAATTAAATCTAAATACATTATACAATCCACATTCTGGTAAATATTTAATTGATGAGCTTGAAATAGATTTAGTCCCCAGCACAAGAGATTTAGCCGCCAGGGCAGAAGGAAGCGGCACTTCAAGTGATTTGTCCAATAAGATTAAAACGGCTGAGCTTTTTGGTGACCCTAAATACTATCTCGACAGCATTGAAAGAGCTCAGATTTTATTGAAATACAGGCAGTCAAATTCTTTGGATTTACAATCATCGGGAAGAGGGATGTCAATAAATGATAGTAATGATAAAAAAACTGAACATTCTGTTATTCCCGAATTACCGGGAACAAAAATTGAAATCGAAAAGATAGCAGATATCCTTGGGAATAACGACTGGAAAATAAATAAATATTTAAGAGCTGACGCCGTTGAAGAAGCAATCAAAAATATTCAGAGCCCATACCTTCTCCATATCGCCACACATGGAACATTTCAACAAGATAATGAAACTGACAGTCAATCCTCATTTGGTATGGATACTCGCCAGTTTAAAGGAAATCCACTTTTTCGCTCGATGCTTTTACTGGCTGGTGCCGAAAATACGATTGAAAATAGCGAACAGCCCAGCTTCAATCTATCATCACAAACTGATTATGAAGATGGTATTCTTTCCGCATTTGAGGTTGTTAATTTAAATCTTGATAACACTGAATTAGTTGTTTTGTCGGCATGTGAAACCGGATTGGGAGAAATAAAGAACGGTGAAGGAGTTTACGGCCTTCAGCGTGCATTTTTTGTTGCCGGTGCCAAATCCCTAATCATGAGCCTTTGGAATGTCAGCGATGAAGCTACCCAAAAGCTTATGACAAAATTTTATGAGTATTGGGTATCAGGTAAAACTAAGCGTCAGGCATTTCGTGAAGCCCAGCTTGACCTGAGACATGAATACCCGGGTTATTACTATTGGGGTGCGTTTGTATTAGTTGGAGAGTGAATGATAATTACGAATTATTAATACCGAAATGTGGCTGTATAATTTTGTAAATTATCTGAATTATATTATTATTGATAAATTAATAGTGAATAAAAAATTTCAATCATATTAATAATGAGGTTTTTATGTCTATGCCGTTTCTTGTAATCGTTATATTTTTAGTATTAATCCTAATCTCTGCGTTGAAAATACTGCGTGAATACGAGCGTGCCGTCATTTTCCGTCTCGGCAGGCTTGTCGGAGTCAAAGGTCCCGGTTTGATTTTCCTGATCCCGTTCATTGATAAAATGGTTCGTATCAGCTTGCGGGTGGTCGCTATGGATGTTCAGCCCCAGGACGTTATTACAAAAGATAATATCTCGATAAAAGTGAATGCAGTACTTTATTTCAGGGTTGTCGAAGCGGATAAGGCTGTCGTCAGCGTCGAAAATTATCTGTTCGCAACGAACCAGATTGCCCAGACAACACTTCGAAGCATACTGGGACAGTCAGACCTCGACGAATTGCTGTCCGAGAGGGAACGAATTAACAAAAGGCTCCAGGAAATTATTGACGAGCATACTGAGCCCTGGGGCATTAAGGTTTCATCAGTCGAAGTCAAGCAGATTGACCTGCCAATCGAGATGCAGAGGGCGATGGCAAAGCAGGCTGAAGCCGAGCGTGAAAGACGTTCCAAAATCATAAATGCAGACGGTGAATTTCAAGCTTCACAAAAGCTTACTGATGCTGCTAAGATTATCGAGGAACACCCCATAGCTTTTCAGCTTCGTTATTTGCAAACTCTGGCAGATATAGCAACGGAAAAGAATTCTACTACCATTTTCCCGATACCGGTCGATTTAATCACACCGTTTATGAAAATAGCGGAGAAGATGGCTGGCAGCAATAAAGAATAAATGATTTGAATGATATGTAACATTGAGCGGAGTCGAAATGTGTTTCTTAAACTATAACAATTAGTCTTCGACTTCGCTCAAACTGAAAATTCTTTAGGGATGAAAAATTATCTGATTTCCTTCCTGATCTTAATCAAAAGAGGGATTGATGAAAGCTGAAGAACAAATGATATTACTGCGATAGTTATTAAAGATATATCATACATCCAGCCCATTAAAGCACTGCCGAGAAACCAGAAAATACCGAAGCTCGCATTGAATAATCCGTAAGCAGAACCTCTCCTGTCCGGATGTATCATAACCGCTATTGATGCCCTCATAATTGATTCCTGTGCTCCCATTCCGACTCCCCAAAGAAGCATACCGATGATTGCCCCGGAAACATTAGTTAAAAAAATCAATGGTGCAAAAAAAGATGAAATAAAAACTGCTATTATCAAAGACCTTCCCCCAATTCTGTCGAAAAGCCAGCCGAACAACAGTGCAGCAACCGCATCAATTCCCATCATCACTGCATACATCACTGGAATCAGGTCGTCCGGCATAATCGCTGTTTTTTTAAGATGAAAGGCAATAAGCGAAAAATCCACGAAACCTGCCGCTACCAAACCTATGGCAATTGTGTAAAGATAAAATTGTTTTGGAAATCCTTTTGTTACAACTTTCTTTGAAACAGGTTCGAGTTCCTTCGGCCTCGGAAATTGAATTTTAGCAATTATAAGAGTTATTATTGCCAACAAGGCAGGTATCAAAAGCCATGCAAAAGACAACTTATAATCATGTCTTAAAAACAAAATAAATGCAACAATCAGGGGTCCAAGTATTGCTCCGATTTGGTCCATAGCTTCGTGCAAACCGAAACCCCAGCCTGTTCCGACATTTTTCGTTGCATGAGAAAGCATTG
>DAHXMP010000313.1 GCA_027371665.1 Bacteroidota bacterium
AAATAATATATTTTTCATTTAATTTTTAAGTATTTCACTGCAACATTGAAAAATTTTTTCTTCTTTTGTGTAACTTTTCCTGTTTTGAGTTGTTATTACATTATATAGCAAACATTTTTTTAAAAGTTAGAAATATATTAATTAATGATATATTTTTTCTGATTATTCGAGGATGAGGGCTGTGAAAATTTGGACAAAGACAGAATTGATGTCAGCGGATTGAGTGCAGGAGTGTATTTTGTGAAAATCGGCGACAAGGTGTGCAAGTTTGTGAAGATGTAACTATGACGGTGAAAAATAAAATATTTTTATTGAATGCCATTTCCTTGGTAATTGTTCTTATTTTATCATCCTGTAATAATCAGTTAATTTATAAACCGGGAAGAGAGTGGGCTTTCATTGCAAAAAGTTCAAACAGAACAACGACTGATACAATCATTCTAAAAACTTATAACGATATCTGGCAAATTACACAGAATAAAATTGAGTATATTTATAATAAAACAAAAGATTCGACAGGCGGCTTTACTCAAATAACAGAAGAAACCGGAGTTATTGACAGGCAGGGAAATTTTCTAACACGTTGTTTTTGTAATCCTGAAATCTGGCTTCATCCGCCAAGAAGCAAATATTTAAGGGTAACTGAATTATTGCCTTTCCCATGGATAGAGTTCCCGATTTATATCGGGCAGACCAACAATTGGGAACTTACACCGAAACAAGGGTGGAAAGATTTCGAAGGGAAAACTATAAAAGGCAACATTAAAGTTCTTGATAAAATTTTTTATAATAATCCTGCAATAAAGGATTCATGCTGGGTTCTCGAGGGTTTTGGCGACAGTGCAATCGGTAATTTCAAATGCAAATATTATTTCAGTGAGAAGTATGGCTTTGTTTATTTTTTCTATGATTTTATAAAATATAATATTGAAATAATTTTAATAAAAATTTCATTTTAAGATACATAATAAGATTTTGAGTATTGGATAAAATCAACAAAAGAAAAATTGATTTCAGCTGTTTGATTGCAGGAGTGTATTTTGTGAAAACAGATAACAGAATTACTAAGTTTATTAAAATCTAACAAATCTTTGTTAATAAGGAAGTTTCCTTTTACCTGTTGATTTTGCCGTTCATAGCATCATCATACAATGAAGAGTTACTTGGGTCGAGATACTTAAGATTATTGAAAACATCTTGTTTGGGATACCCGTTAAAAAGGGAAGCTATTTCCTGGGCTTTGGTATCAAAAAAAGCCTGTAGAAGAACGCTTGGTCCCGTCATTTTATTTTGCTTGTAATCCGCCATCTCGGCTATAATCGTATCGAGTTTTGCAAGAGCCAGTTCTTTGTTCTTCGCCATATTGTCAAGGCCGTCAACATAATAGGAAAAGAAAAGTTTTCTTAAATCATCATACCTGAAGTTTGTCAATTCCGAAACAAGGTTGAACCTTGTAAAATCGCCAATATTCGATTGAGTCTGGTAACCGTCGGCACCATATGAGGAGCCTAGAAGAACAAGATTTTTTGCGGCTTCGAATGCTTTCGATCCTTCAAGCTCCCCATATGTATCCATATCGAAGCCTATAACGAGAAGCATGTAATAATCTATCAGTGTATTGAATTCGTTAAATGTATTCGGATTGTATTTAAGATAAGCACCAAGCCCGTATTCAAAGCTCCATTTAGTATCATAAAGTTTAATCTCCGGTGACTGTCCCCCGTCTGTACCTTCGAGATAACGTTTCGATACAACGAGAAGCCTCCCGGAATAACGATTGTCAGCACCACCGCTTAAATAAATCGTAATATCAACAGGAATCTTGCTTCCCTGCCAATCAACATTTGTAAATCTTTGATTATTGATATAATTTTTAAGGTCACTTTCAAGAGAGGAGACATTTGTCCGGGCTTCAAAGGGCAATTGCTCCATATTCACTGTAACGGTTGCATCGAGTTCCTGGGCTTTGGATAACTGAGAGAAACTTAAAAAAATAAAAATTGCTGTTACAACAGTATATAAAGCCGATTTCATAAATACTCCGAATTTTTTTTTCTTTTTTATAATTAACTACACTATCAGAATAGTTAAATCGAAATTGCCTGATAAAAATTTTAATTTGCTTCATAAATGGTTAAGAATTAATTTGGGAATATGTTACTGCAATAAATAATTAAATATAAATTTTTTTCTGGTTGTTAATTAATTGCCGGATTCCGATGAATAACAACTTCAAACAGAAATCAACTCTTATATATTTTTTATATGCTGTTACAGCCTCAAATTGTATCGGAGCAGATTTATATTATCAGGGAATAGCATCAGCAACCGGGAAAACCGAAATAAATGATTATGCCATTATCGGGAATCCTATAAATTTAGCTAAGACAGAATCATCATTTTTTTCTTTGTCTTACAGCCCGTCACTATTTAACATGCCCGAACTTTCCCCCGGTTGTGCAATATATGGACACAGGTTCGGCAATAAATTTGCCGGTGGATTTTCTGTTACTGGTTTGGGAAATAAATTATATAATGAAATATCAGGGATGGCACATGCATCATATAATATCGAAGAATCTATTTCCTTTGCTGTTTCTCTTGAATACTCACGTATATCAATCAGAAATTACAAACCGGATAATTCATTTAAAATTCATCTCGGTGGATTGATTAATATATCTGATTTTATGAGTGCAGGCTTCTGTCTGCGAAATATTACCGGCTCAAATTACAATGGAGGGTGCCTGACGACAGAACGAATAGGAGTTTTCGGGCTTAATTTCGCTGTAATTGAATTTTTAAATTTTGAACTTGCAAGCGTTATAGCTGCAAATTCATCCGGATTGTCATTATCAGCAAAATATGACCTTATTGACATGATTCATTTACGATTAGCTTATTTAACAAATCCAATGACAATTGGCGGCGGAATTTCTATTCACCTCTTAAATATATTTAATTTGAGTGCAGGAATAAGTTATAATAATTTTCTTGGTTATTCTCAACAGTACTGTGTTTCATTTTATTGGTAAAGTATAATTAAATTTTTTATCTTCATATTGTTCCTGTTATTAACAATCCATCCTGAGATTTATTCGCAATTTTATGACCCATCATACCTTGAAAATTTACTTGAAAATATTTCATCTGAAACCGGATGCTCTCCTTTAGTAAGTGAAATTGAGGGCTTAATTGAAAATCCGCTCCCACTCAGAACAGCAACAATTGATGATATATTGAAAATTCCCGGATTTACTACTACCGAAGCGAGAGAAATAGTTGATATTATTACCAGGAATAACGATATCAATTATGAAATGATTGATACAACACTCAATTTAAGTGAAGAGCAGATGTACCTCCTTCAACTATGCACGACAACGGATTTTCCAAACAGAATAATCAGGAAATCAAAAAATCTTTATATCAGAGTCAGAGACCAGGAGCAAATACAAGAGCAATACGGATTCATAAAAAACAAATTCACAGGCTCTCCATTGAATTTGAACCAAAGGACAACCCTTTACTATGACAACTATTCAGCTGGTATAATGACAGATAAAGACCCCGGAGAAATATCAGTAGCTGATTTTTTTAGTTATTATTTATCGGGGGAATTGTTTAAAACAAGATTTATTATCGGCGATTATTATCTTGAAAACGGAATGGGCAATTTATTCTGGAAATCATTCGGAACGAGAAAAGGGGGAAATGTCGTTTCTCCGGTTATACAATACGGAACAGGCATTAAACCTAACCGTTCAACTATAGATTATAATTTTTTCAGGGGAATTGCACTACAAAAAAAATGGCGAATAACTTTGTCATCGTATTTTACTGCATCCGCATGGGCATCATCGGCTCCTCGTTCGGCAACACTTGATTCTTCAAGTAATTATGTAACATCAATATACACATCGGGATATTACAGGACTCCAACTGAACAGTCAAAGAGAAATGCAGTAAATGAACAAAACTTCGGAGGTAATCTTGAGTGGAACAATTCAAATTCACGAATTGGTTTTACATCATATTATTTAAACTATTCAAAGGAAATTCAAAGCATTTCAAAAAATGTTTTCAACGGCAAATCCGGAATTTTATCTTCATTGTATTTCATTATGAATTTAAACAAGACTTCATTGGCATCAGAATTAAGCCGTGATGCAAAAGGAAATTGGGGATACAAAGCAGCAGCACAATTAATTTTCCCGAAATATGAATTTGCTTTCCTCTTCCGGTCATTTGATTCTGAATTCCGCTCACCTTTCGGTTACAATTTCGGTGAATCCGCGAGTCCTTCTAACGAACTTGGAGTTTACTGTTCATTTTTATGGAAAATATCCGGAAAATTTGTTTATGCTGTTTACCTCGATGTTTATAAGAATTTTTCTGTTCCATTTGCAAT
Organism: Bacteroidota bacterium; assembly: GCA_027371665.1. GTDB lineage: Bacteria > Bacteroidota > Ignavibacteria > Kapaibacteriales > UBA2268 > DAHXMP01. The sequence continues at coordinate 4,412 of DAHXMP010000313.1, forward strand.
GCCAGAAGCGTCAAACGGTTTTGATTTATTCTCAGAAATATATTTGATACTCAATTCAAATTCTTCTTTGAAAATCAGGATACAGAATGAAAATGATAAAGATGCTTATAGAATAAGCAGTAACCAGGAGTATTCGATATTCAGAAAAAACAGAACGGGACTGAGGATTGACCTAAAGCATACAGTCAATTCCAATTTGAAATTTCATTTAAGAACCGAAGCGGTTTTTGTCTCATTTATGAACATTAAACCAGATGAATCAGGATTGCTTTCATTTGCAGATATGTCTTATAAATTGTTTGATTTCTGTTATTTTGGCGGGAGGATTTCATATTTTTCCACAAACAGTTACGAATCTGCAATTTGGCAATTCGAGCCGATGTTCCCCGAATACATGAACACATCTGCTATGTATGGTAAAGGAGGAAAACTTTATATATATACAAGTTTAAGACCAATTGAACAGTTTACTTTATGGGTCAGGTATTCTGTTTTAACTAAGGATAATGTCGAATCAATCGGAAGCGGATATAATGAAATAAGCGGCAATAATGACAGTCGCTTATTTTTTCAGATAGACGTTAGTCTTTAGAAGGCTCTTCTTGAAAATATTTAAGCAGACGAAGATGATTCAACTTCTTTTTTAGCTATCCCATTAAGGAATAGAGACGGGTCAATAAGGGATTCTGGCAAATGTTCTCCGAAGAAACTTCCTGCCAAATAAGGATGAACTGCTGTTACAGGTGCTTTATAAAGCTCAAGGTGCAGCATACATAATGTTCCCTTTTCAGCCATTTCCCTAACATAGTAGGGGTCTTTATAAGTAACATCCTTTTCAACAATAACAGTTCCCACAGTACCGAGGGGTTGTCCATTTTCAACATATTCTCCCACATGAACAAAAACATCCTTCAGCTCGGCATATTTAAAGAGTACATTTTGAGAAGTTTTGATAATGATATAATAAGTTTTATTCCAATATGGATGCATATCGGGTGAAGTAAATACTCCGTGGTCAATAACCTTACCACTATCAATTGCAACTACCTCAGCTCCGTCAGGTGCATAAATATCAATTCCGCAATGGCGCCTGTCACCGCGGTCCTCCCAAAATGAGCCGTTTTGTCCGTTTTTGGGAAGTTCTTTGGAATAGCTATCCGGTACAGGCCATATCTTCATATATTAATTTTAATTAAATTCTTTTTCCAATAAAAAATTTTTTATCAATCTTATATAACACAAATTTTGGAAAAATGTTGCAATTTTTCCTTAAATTTTTTATTTTTTTCAATTATTCAATCTCAAAACACAATATAAAATAAATGAATTATATTTTAAGTAGATTTTTATACCTTTTTTTTGTAGTTATTATTTAATACAATATGTCATAATTTTTACTACAATTATTTCTTTATTATTCTAATAACAAATATATTAGATGAAAAATTGTAATTTATTTATTTCTTTTCCCTGTACTTTTTTACTTCCTCCATAAAGTATCTTGCAATTGGGAGCGACATATGATTTGCCGTATCCAAACGCTCAGGGTGCCATTGAACGGCAAGCATAAAAGGCTTGCTTGCATAATCCTTCCATTCATATGCTTCGATTATCCCGTCCCTTGCCCTTGCCGTTACCAGCAAGCCGTCAGCCAGCCTGTCAACAGCCTGGTGGTGGTTTGTATTGACTTTTGCTTCCGTAACTTTCGTAATTTTATATAATAAAGTGCCTTCCCTGATTTTGATTTCATGGTAGCAGGTATCCGGGTCCGTGCACCTGTGGATTACGAAGGTATCATAATCTGTGGGTATGTCAACTATCAGAGAGCCGCCGAGTGCGACATTCAAAATCTGCTCGCCGCGGCAGATTGCAAGAACCGGCATTTTAAGTTCCAAAGCTTTTTTGATTAGCATAAACTCGAGAGTATCCCTGCGATAGTCAATCTCGCAGCGGCTTGAATCATAAGCCTTGCCGTACCTGCCGGGGAAGACATCGGGTCCTCCAGTAAGAACAAGCCCGTCACAGCTTTCGAGTTCTTTTGCAGCATCGTTCAATTTCATACTATACAAGTCAATGAGTTTGGCGTCAGGCTCGACCTTCTTGATGAAATCAAAATATCGTTCATAGCCGGGGTAATCACCCCCTTTTGAAAAAGCTATTTTCGGTTCTTTACTGAATATATGGCAACTGCTGAGATATGCAGACAGAACAAGAATGATAGCCGTTCCTGTCATCACGGATAAAGTTTTTATTATATTATTTTTAAGTCTTTTATTTTGCATATATTTTATTTTCAAACGAATAGATTATTAATAATTTTTACCAATTCTTCTTTGCCTTCCGAAACTCTGATTTCAACTGGTAAAACAAAAACAGATATTTTTTGCATATCAAAATTACGCCTGAAATTTCTCAGCTTCACGGCATCTTTTTCCGTCGTAATGACAAAATTAACATTTTTTCTTTCACACTCCTTCGTAATTCTTACAACATCGGTTTTGGAATAATAATTATGGTCGGGAAAAGTCAAATGTTCAACTATATTATATCCATTTTCTATTAGTGTGGCTCTGAATCTTTCAGGCTTGGCGATTCCCGAAACGGCAATGCAGGCTTTCTTAATTCCAGGAATTTTATCCTGATTCGGAACAGTTCCTGTACTTAGTTCATAAGGCTGACTCATTCTAATCTCGGCATCGCAAATAGCTTTCTTATTGTTTAGCATTCCTTCAATTAATGCAAAATTTGAAAGAGAGCCCATTTTGATAATTACATCCGCCCTGAGTATAGAATCGAGAGGTTCTCTCAGTTTTCCTTTGGGAAGAAGCAGTGAATTTTCTAATGTTTCATTATCAATCAAAACAATGTCCAAATCACGGTGAAGCCTGCGATGCTGGAATCCGTCATCAATTATTATTGAATCAATGTCAAATTCCTTTTCTGCTTTTAATGCCGTATCGCTTTTGCTTTCGTGGGCGACTACCGGTACCTTGAGTTTTTCGGCGAGCATGAGCATTTCATCTCCTGCATCATCAATATCAGCCAAAATATTTTTACCATCGGAGACGACTTTATATCCTTTTCTCTTGCGTTTATATCCTCTGCCTATGATTGCAGGCTTATGACCGGAATCGAGCAATATTTTTTCAATTTCAATTACAAATGGTGTTTTGCTAGTGCCGCCTGCAGATATATTTCCGACACTAATCACGGGAACTGAACAATGCACAATTTCCTTCTTACCCTCGTCGAATCTCTTGTTTCGGGCATTAATGATTATTCCGTATATTTTTGAGAGTAATGTAAGAATCATATTTTAAACTATTTATGATTAATCATTTCTTTACTTGTATCAGATGTATCATTTAGTTTTTTTTCACATTCACTGATAATTACATCAATTTGTTCGTTGCTGTATTCAGGCAGAACTATGATTAGCTCTGAAAATGTAAGCACAATCCTGGCAAAAGGCAATGGCAATGTGAATTTGTCCCAGCTTTTTCCGAAAACAAATTTAAAGAAAATTCTCACGCCGCATAAATACAGGGACTCGCCGCTCCTGTGTGCCGCAACTACGCTTCCCGGCTTGAACTTATGATATGGTCCCCGCGGACCGTCAG
>DAHXMP010000318.1 GCA_027371665.1 Bacteroidota bacterium
AAATAATATAAAAAACCATTTATAATCAATATTCAATACTTTTATCAATATATCACCTTCCCTGTTTCCGGGTCGCGCGGTGCATACTGCCCGTTCATAGGATTTTTCATTTCAATATAGCCGCAGGGACAAGCTTCTGCACATTTATTACAACCTTTGCAAACATCCAGTTTGAAAGAATACGGCTGAAATTTCGTTACGGGCTTATGTATAGCCTGGTCCTGGCACAAACTCCAGCAGGTTCCGCAATCGAAGCATGAGCCGCAGCTCATGCACCTCTTCGCTTCATCAATCACCTGTTCCATAGTATAGGTGCTGCTTATTTCCTTGTCGAACTCTTTAAGCCTTTCTTCCGGAGATAATTTCAGATTATCATTCCTTACTTTTTCTGCATAATAAGAAAGAACCATTTTATCTTTGGTTATAATCTGCATATCTTCTTCGGGCTCAGGCTCGGTTCCCCTGAACTGAGCATGAATCGTTTCGGCAGCTTTTCGCCCCTGGTAAATAGCTATTGTTACAAGGCCCAACTCGATATCGTCACCGCCGGCAAAAGTTTTATCAAGATTAGTCTTCCCGGCATTGTCTGTTTTAATCCAGTCTTTGCCTTCATGCAATTTGTCGAAACCATCAAATCCCGGTTCCTGACTAATTGCCGCAATAATCGCTGTAGCCCCGAATGTCGTTTCGGAACCGGGTATCGGTACAGGCCTTCTCCTTCCCGATGAATCCGGCTCGCCGAGTTCCATTCTCTGGCATTTCATAGCAACAACTTTACCGCCTTCTTTTACCATCTCGACAGGTGCAACGAGAAATTCAAATTTTATATTTTCTTCCTCCGCACCGACAATTTCTTCTTCGATTGCAGGCATTTCATTCCTTGTTCTGCGGTAAACAATCGTAACATCCGCACCGAGCCTTTTTGATACACGTGCCGCATCAATCGCCGTATCGCCACCGCCGACGACAAGAACTTTATTTCCTACATCTACTTTTTGACCGGAATTTATTTGATTTAAAAACTCGGTACCGGTGAAAACATTCGGAGCGTCTTCATTCGGTACTCCGAGAAGCTTTCCTTTATGAGCACCGATTCCGACAAATATGGCATCATATTCTTCCTGCAGTTTTTCATATGGAATATCCTTACCAATTATAGTATTGAGCTTTATTTCCACTCCAAACTTCTCAAGACGTTCGATTTCCTTGTCGAGAATCTGCGGGGGAAGCCTGTAATCAGGAATTCCATATCTCAACATTCCGCCGGCTTTGCTGAAAGCCTCGAATACAACAGGTTTATATCCTCTCCTCACGAGTTGATAAGCGGCAGAAAGTCCGGCTGGACCGGCACCGATAATCGCAACCTTCTCAGGATAAGTCTCATTTGTCTGTTTTTCAAAAGTCAAATAATTATCGAGGGAATAATCACCGACAAATCTTTCCACATTATTAATTCCGACCGAAGCTTCTTTAAACTGCCTGTTGCAATCATCTTCGCAGGGATGCGGGCACACTCTGCCGCAGGAAGAAGGAAAAGGATTTTTTTCGGCTAATATATCAAATGCTTTTTTGAATGAATCCTCATATGACCTTCCCGCATCCTCGGATTGTGCTATTGTCGTTAGTACATCCCTTATTTTCGTTCCGTTAGGGCAGGCATGCATGCACGGTGCAAGTTTTTTCACATATTCGGGTCATCATCTGTGGAAACGTCCCCGCTGAGGCCCGAATATGTGAAAAAACTTGCACCGTGCATGCATGCCTGCCCTAACGGAACGAAAATAA
>DAHXMP010000320.1 GCA_027371665.1 Bacteroidota bacterium
TATGTTAAAGGAACTTTGCAAAGCAGTTCTTCTGTTTCAATTTCGATGGTAGGCACGAGAAAATGCACTACATACGGAAAACTCACTGCTGAAAAATTTGCAGAATATTTTGCAGTTCACGGAATAATTGTAACAAGCGGACTGGCATACGGAATTGATACTATCTCTCACCTATCCGCAGTTAAAGCCGGTGGGAAAAGTTATGCTATCATTGCTTCAGGTATTGACTTGATAAATCCGGCAGAATCGGTTCAAAATGCAAAAAAAATCATTGATGGCGGCGGAGCTATTATTTCTGAATACAAATTCGGTACTGCAACCCAGATCGGATATTTTCCCCAGAGAAACAGAATTATCAGCGGTATCTCACTCGCAACAATAATAGTAGAATGTGGCGAAAAAAGCGGCGCCTTGATTACGGCAAAATTTGCATCAGACCAGCAGAGGGAAGTATTTGCACTCCCGGGCAGAATTGACTCCGAAAAAAGCAAAGGTACTAATCTTTTATTAAAAAACAATTCAGCTAATACTGCTCTTAGCCCGGAGCAGGTACTTACTGACCTTGGTTTGGCAAAACCCAACTCGCTCATTTCAGTTGAAAAGAAACCTGCAATTAAGCTGAATAAAATCGAACAAAACATTTATGATTTATTAGACAATGAGCCGATTCACATTGATGAAATTGCAGTAAAAACTGATTATGAAATAAATGAAATCCTGGTTGCACTGCTTGAATTGGAATTTAAAGACATTATCAGGCAACTGCCAGGTAAATATTATATTAAATATAACTAATAAAAAACAGAATGAGAAAATGGAAACACAAAACGATTTTAAAAATATTTATAATGAGTACTTGTCGAAAGTCGAAGAGAAGCTTGAAAAAACAGTAAAAGATAAAGTCCCTTCATCTCTCTATGAACCCTTTCATTATCTGATTACAGGCGGCGGCAAGAGAATCAGGCCCGTGTTAACGATGCTCTCATGCGGTGCAGTGGGAGGAAATCCTCTCGATGCACTCGATGCAGGAGTTGCAATCGAAATTCTCCACAACTTCACCCTCGTACATGATGACATAATGGATAAATCTCCAATTCGGAGGAACCGCCCGACTGTTCATATCAAGTGGAACGAAGCCTCTGCCATTCTTACCGGCGATGTAATGGTCGGATATGCATACAGCCTGCTGCCTTCAGCGGCTGAACATCCCCGTTCCGATGAAATAATCAAGACCTTCACAAGAGGGCTTATTGAAGTATGCGAAGGACAGGCATTTGACATGAATTTCAATGAGAATGTTTGTGTCAGTTTCGATGATTATTTATTAATGATTGACAAAAAGACTGCAAAAATTATTGAAACTTCTGCACTGATTGGCGGGCATTTTGGAAATGCGAAAAAGGAAGAACTCGAAGCTTTGAAAAGTTATGCACATGCAGTCGGTATTGCGTTCCAGATTCAGGATGATTTGCTCGACCTCACGGCTGAGCAGGATGAACTCGGAAAGACAATAGGACAGGACATAGTCGAAGGCAAAAAAACTTTTTTAATTATTAAAGCTATCGAGGCAGTTCAAAATGAAGAGGACAAAGCTCTGCTTAATGAATTTCTTGCTCACCGGGGTTTATCCTCAGATAAAGTACCTGTGATGAAGAAAATGTTAAATCGTCTCGGTGTTATCAAAGAAGCCCGGAACGAAGCTGATAAATATTTTTCAATCGCAAAAAAACATTTGGAAAAACTACCTGGAAATCAATCTACCCAAATGCTTGGCTGGCTTCTCGAAACATTGAACAAGAGAAAGCAATGAATTAAGTATTAATATTTAAAAAATTTCAAATTGAAGCAGTCAATTGATAAGTTTCAGCATAATCTCTGCCTTTTTTCAGAGCATCGAGATTGACATTGACAACTGCTTCCCCTTTCCTGCCGAAAATCAGCCTGATTGCATTCTCGAGTTTCACATAATCAATGTCAAGAAATGGAGATGCCGCACCAAGCAAAACAATATTAGCAGACTTAGTTGCTCTTAACTCCTTTGCCACATTGTCCGCATCGAATGCGAGATGATTTGGCAGATTCTCGATTTCACCCAAAATCAAATCAATATCCGGATAATTCGGAATGTTGATAAACGGTTTTGAATTTGTAATTACCCATCCGCCGGGAGCAAGCATTGGTAAATATCTTAGGGCTTCCATCGGTTCGACGGAAATAATTATATCGGCTTTGCCCTGTGGTATAAGGTCTGATGCAACTTCTTTGTCGGATAAACGGAAATGTGACGACACTTCCCCCCCACGCTGGCTCATGCCGTGAACTTCAGACTGTTTTAAAAATAATCCCGCTTCGACAGCGGCATATCCGATAATAGCCGCAATCGAAACAATACCCTGTCCGCCTACACCTGCTATAATAATATCTTTTTTCATAACAAAAATTTGTTTTCCCGAGCTTTTTAAAAATTTATTTTGAAGCCGCAGCTTTTCTTTTTTCCTTTGTTTTCTGAGCGAGTGTTACGACACATTCTCGCCTCGGTATGATTACGGAGACACCGTTATAGTTTAACTCTTCCTTCATGATTCTTACATTATCATTATGATTTTTTTTCAATGGCTCGATAACTCGAATGTGTCTTTCATCAACACCCAAACCTTTGCATATAAATTCAATCTTCCCGTTTGCAGGTGAGAACTGTCCGCCTGTCATTCCTGTTGTTTCGTTATCCAAAATCAAAACTGTTATTGGTGATTTGTCGTTCACGGCATCGAGCAATGCGGTCATTCCCGAATGAGTGAAAGTCGAATCGCCGATTACAGCAACAGAAGGCACTAATCCTGCATCAGCCGCACCTTTTGCCATTGTAATCGAAGCACCCATATCAACACATGAATTAATTGATTCATAAGGGGGTAAAGCTCCAAGTGTATAGCAGCCGATATCTGAAAATGACCGCCCGCTGCTCAATCCATCCAATGCTTCATTCAGAGCCTTAAAGGAATCAATATGGGGGCATCCGCCGCATAATGCCGGCGGACGGCTGACGACCAAATCGGGGACTTGCATTGGTTTAAATTCCTTAATACCGAGAGCACTTGCAACAATGTTTGGATTGAGTTCGCCATACCGCAGAATCGTCCCGTCAAATCTGCCTCTTACTTTCAATCCCTTTCCCAGCAGGCCTGTCAAAGATTCTTCAATCATCGGGTATCCTTCCTCGATAACAAGAATTTCATCGCATTCACCGGCAATTTTTTCGAGCATTTTCAATGGCAGAGGATATTGACCGATTTTCAAAACAGGGAATGAAAAGTTATTTTCATTCTTATTTTCCATCAAATAATTGTAAGCAATTCCGCTGACAATTATACCCAAAGATTTATCACTACCTTCAAAATATTTATTATATGCAGAATTTTCTGATTCGGTTTCGAGAGATGGTTGTATGCCAAGAAGAATCTTATATCTCTTACGTGCATTGGACGGCAGCAGAACATATTGAATAGAATCTTTAGGCAATTCCATCTCGTTCTGTTTCTTCACCTCCCTAACTACAACTCCGGCACGTGAATGGGCAAGCCTTGTCGTGATTCTCAGCAAAACAGGAACCTGATATTTTTCCGATATATCATATCCGTAATGCATCATGTCATAAGCTTCCTGCTGGCTGGAAGGTTCGAGTACAGGCACCATAGCAAACTTCCCGTAAAACCTCGAATCCTGCTCGTTCTGCGAAGAGTGCATAGACGGGTCATCGGCTGATGCTACTATTACCCCCCCGTTAGCACCTGTAATAGCAGAATTAATAAACGGGTCAGCGGCAACATTCAGCCCAACATGCTTCATACAAACCAAAGCCCGCTTACCTGCATATGACATTCCGAGAGCAGCTTCCATAGCCGTTTTCTCATTCGCAGACCATGTACTGTGAATCTTGTTTTCTTTGGCATATTTGGAATGTTGGATATATTCGAGAATTTCCGTCGAAGGTGTGCCAGGATACGCATAAGCACCTGATAAACCTGCATCAATAGCTCCCTGGGCGATGGCTTCGTCGCCGAGTAATAACAATCTTTTCATTTTTTAAAATCAATGTTAACAACAAATAGATTACAGTTAAAAAGACAAATTTAAGAAATATTATCGTAACAGATTTACATTTTCTTTTCTTAAATTTGACTTTATGATATTCGGAAAGTCTGATTTCACTTGTAGTTTAAGAAGTTAATTATACTTAGTCAATGGCTCAATTTCTTTTCAATAATGCATATACTCATTACATAGGTTCGACAACACCTTTGGATTTTATAGATTCGACAATTGATAATAATTATCCCGATACAGCTTTTTTAATCGTTCCGACAGGAAAATTAGTAAGGCATTATAAAATGCTTGCAGTCAGGAAATATTTTGAAAAATACAAAAAGCCGGCAACTGAGTTTCAGTTTTATACATTAAAAAGCTTAGCCTCATACTGCTTCGGAAAATTATCATTAGATAAAAAATACAAAACAATTTCAGATGCCTACAGGCTCTCCCTATTTGAAGAAGCGGCACAAAAAGCAAATCTGAATTTCTTTGCAAAGCCAGGCAGAGACTTATCTCCAGTAATCCTCGAAAAACTCGCTGAACTCGTATATGGATTGAAAGAAGACGGTATAACAGCAGAACATCTGAAAAATGACCTTGAAAATGCAATCAATGACAATAGCAGGGATGTCGAAATTCATAAATTGTCAGATATAATAAATTTATACGAATCTTATCAAAATCTTCTCGGAGAAAAGTTCCTTGATTTTCCCGAATTACTTAATCTGACTATTGATTCAATTAAATCATCAGGAGTTGAGAAGTTAGAAAATATTTTGCCTGAAGGGACAAAAATTCTGATATATGGATTCAGCGAATTTAAACAGCCTGAAATGGAATTTATTTCTCTTTTTTCGGAAAGTACAATTCCATGCGGAATTAGAATTGAATATTCCATTAAAAACGGGCCCCTCATCAGTATTCTTGCTGATAATGTAATCAAACTCAAAGATGCGGGATTCAACCTGACTTCACTCGAAGAAAAGGAGGAAAAGCTTCCCCCGGGACAACAAAAATTTTCTTATTTTTTATCACGATGGCTATTCAATACCGATGCAAATGTCATTAATAAAAATTTGATGCCATACATTAAAATAATTGCTGCTGATAATAAAAACGACGAGGTTGTATCAATTGCTAAGCTTACCAAATATCTGATTCTGAAAAACAACATAAAGCCTTACGAAATTTGTATAGTCGCAAGACAACCTGAAAATTACTCGGGCCTGTTCAGGGAAATTTTCCCTTTGTATCAAATACCGGCAAATATCACGGACAGGTTTCCACTGTCAAAATCATCAGTAGCGATAGCTGTGTTTGCTGTCCTCGAGTTAATTACAAGAGGATTCAGGCGAGATGACCTTCACAGGGCAATGCTAAGCCCGTTCCTGAGCTTCGTTCCGGGTTCGTTGAAAGGAGAAAAAATTGACGGCATTAATTTATTTTCAGTTGCTGTCAAACTGAGAATAACAGGTGGAGCAAGAAGAGGAAGTACGGATTTCTGGTCAAAAAGATTAAAGGGTTCCCTCGAATCAATAAATAATAAAATAGCGAGGTTGAAAGACAAAACTAATACCGATAAAGCAGAATTGGAAAGGACTCTGATTGATTATAATAATACAAAGAAAGCTATCGATGACTTTAACAAATTGTTAAAACTAATTCCATGCGAAAATTCAAAAATCTCAGTTCAGGAGTTCAACGAAATAATCAAAGATGGAATTATCAAAAGATTTAATATTAAAGAAAATATACTTGCTCTTTATGAACATATAAAATTAAAAAGCTCTGAATTAAGTAAAATTGAAAAGAATTTTTTCATCGAAGAAATCGAGAAAAACGGGAGAGCTTTTTCCGCTCTCATTAAATTATTAGATGAATTTACATATATACTCGATGAGAGATTCCCGAAAAAGAAATTCCGGCTCGATGAACTTGTTCAGAGATTCAAAACAGCCGTCTCTGCTGAAAAATACCAGGTAAAGGAAAAATTTAACTACGGAGTATCTATTACTTCAATCGAACAAACGAGAGGCCTACCCTACAAAGTTATGATTTTATGCGGGGCATTGGACGGTGAATTTCCCATTGCTTATAAGACAGATATTTTTTTAGGGAAAGAACTACCCGGTTCCGAAACAAGACATAACTCATCTGAAAGAATGCAATTCTATCAGTTTCTCGTTAATTCACCTGATGAACTTGATAATGGGAATAAGAATATTTTCATCACTTATCCAAAGTCATATGAAACGGAAATGCTCATAAAATCTCCTTTCATTGACTCGTTATTAAAAATTATCAGCCATCCGGACGAGAAAAATATTTTTGATTTGTCAGATTTAAGAAAAGAAAAGAGGAAGAGTAAAGAATTTGACTCTTCGACTCTGCTAAAAGTAATATCAATTGATAATAACTTTGAATGGCTCGATGCAATTTCTAATGAATCCGAATTACTTATTGCAAGAGCAAAAAAAGATAATCAAATTCCGGAACCTCAGTTAGAAAATTTAATAAAAAAATCTAATACATTTTCGGATAATATAACATATATAAAAAATCTTGAATTAATTGATTCTGAAGAAAAAGAAATAATAAGCAAAAAAAATGCAAATACACGTGAAAATGATTTAATGGTTCTGTCTGTTTCAGACCTTGAAACCTATGCAAGCTGCCCGTATAAATATTTCGTCGAAAAGCATATTAAACCTGAAGAACTGAAAATCGAAGATACTTCATTAACTCCTGTGGAAAAAGGAACAATTTATCATGATATTTTTTACAGGTTTTACATCGAACTTAAAGACGAACAATTAAAAGCCGGCGAAGGAAATATTTTCTTACAGGCGAAGATTGAATCTCTGCCTCCTATTTTAACAGTGAACCTGAAAACAGAAGAAAAAGACAGAAACCTGAATCTGCTAAAAGAAATCGCAAAGGAAGAATTAGAAAAAAATAAATTTTCTCATCCTTTCTTTGAAATGAACGAAGAGGAAATTCTCGGCTCAAGAAACAAACCGGGCATTATGGAAACATGGCTTAATCTTGAAATAAAAAGAAAAGATGAAGGCTGGCTTTTCGCTCCTGCTTTATTTGAATTTGGCTTCGGTACCTTTTCCCACAAATCAACGGTCGTTGACGTAGAGCCTGTCAAACTCACGGACAATTTTGCATTAAGAGGAAAGATTGACAGAATCGAACTGTTAAAAAAAGATAATCAAATTTATCTCATGGTTGCGGATTACAAATCGGGTTCACAAAATCTTCCTACGATCAATAAAATTTACGATGGCACATCATTCCAGATGCCATTATATTTACTTGCAGCAAAAAAAATTCTGAAGGATTATTATTCAATCAACGCTGAATTGGCAGGGGCAGTATATTATCTAATCAAACCTGGAGTCAAAAACGACAATAATAAAATAAAAATAACAGGAGAAAAATTTATATTAATAACCGAAGAAAATCATTTATCCTTAAAATATAAAAATACAAGAACCAAGAATTCTTTTTTAGATGAGGATGACATGCTTTTTTGCCTCGATTCATCTGTTAATAAAGCAGTAGAAATTTCCGGCAAAATAATGAACGAAGAATTTCCCGTCGAACCTCTTAAATCACCCAATCCGTGCAGGTATTGCTCTTATCAGCCGGTTTGCAGGATAAATGAAAATGAGTTACTGATACCGACACTTTCTGAAACAGAAGCTGAATAAATAATTTCTTGGATAAACAAACCGGGACAAAAATAAAAAAAAAGCCGCTTAATCAGCGGCTTATTCATACTATTATTAATTAAAAAAATCATTATGATGGAATTTCCAGTGCTACAATTCTGTTCGAATCCTTATATTTCACCTGGAACAATATAGCATCACCCGACTTCTTAGAATCAATCATCTCCTTCAATTGTTCAGGTGATTTAATCTCTTTCCTGTCCATTTTAACGATAACGCCGTTTTCAACCAGTCCCTGGTTTGATGCCGGACTAAATGGGACGACCTTTGTAATCAGAACGCCATTATTGACATCGAGATTTTTCTTAACGTCAGCAGTCAACGGGGCAACAGAAAATCCCAGTTTATCAAAATTAACAGGCTTATTAACATCTTCACCTTTTTCTGTTTCATCACTTGAATTTGATGCAACGTCTTCATCGTTTTTTGGCAATAATTTCACTGATTTTTGTATCTTCTTCCCATTCCTCCAAATCGTAAGTTCAACTACATCTCCTGCATTGTGCAATACAATCTGGCTCTGGAGTTCATTTGATGTTTTAACGGGTTTGCCGTCAATTGCAAGAATTATATCGCCTATATCAATTCCTGCTTTATCGGCTGCTTGTCCCTTCAGGACATCATTAACCATGACTCCTTCAACTTTATCGAGATGTGCATATTTTGCTTCAACTTCATCAATTGTCCTTATACTGACGCCAATATACCCCCTGTTTACTTTCCCATTCTTAATCAGGTCTTTAACAACTGCCTTAACCAAATCAACCGGTATAGCAAAACCATAACCAATATAAGTACCCGTCCTGGTTGCTATAGCCGAGTTAATCCCGACAAGGCTTCCATCAAGAGTGAAAAGCCCGCCGCCGCTGTTCCCCGGATTAATAGCGGCATCAGTTTGTATAAAATTTTCAACTGAATAACGGCTCTGATTACTGCTGAGAGCTAAACCTCCCCTGCCAATTGCACTGACAATACCGCTCGTAACCGTTGAATTCAGTTCCAAAGGATTCCCGACTGCTATAACCATATCTCCGACATGAACATTATCCATGTTCCCCAAATAGGCAACCGGATAACCGCTTCCTTCAATCTTTATTACTGCAAGGTCGGTGAGTGGGTCACGCCCGATTAATTTTGCCTTATGTTCTTTTTTGTCATAGGTTATTACAGAAATATCCGTTGCATTTTCAACGACGTGATTATTTGTTACTATATATCCGTCATCAGAAATAATAACTCCGGAACCACTTCCTTCTTCCTTGCGTTCTGTTTGCGGTCCGTTACCCCCGAAAGGCTGACCGAAAAACTTAAAGAAATCTTTCCAATGTTCATCCGTTGGACCAGATACATCTTTATCTTCAACTACAACATTAACACTCACAACAGTAGGTAAAACCGCCTTGCTAACAGCTACATAAGCATCGTTTAGAGCTTTCACTTGCTCGTTTAATACAACAGGAGGATTTTTTGCACCTATCTCGGTATTATCTGCAAAAACTTTTGTTGACAAAAAAGGGAATACTGTAATTAATAACAATATCCCAATGATAATACCGCCGCAAATTAATCCCACAGTTGCAAACAGCTTTTTATTCATTTTACTATTCTCCTAAAACAAAATTTCAATTAACATTTACCTGCTTTTCGACGATAAACTCCTTATATTGTTGCATTTCCAAATTAGATACAATTATTACAAGATAGTTTGAATGTAAGGAAATATTTAGAAAATAATAAGATAGGCTTTGTTGTTATTTAGCTATAACAAACTTTTGGATTTTATGATATGGACCTGAAGTTAAACTTATCCAATACACTCCTGATGTCAACATATTAACCGGCAAATCAAAATTGTATACACCCGGTTTGAGTTCCGAATCCATCACCCTGTTCACAATATCACCCATATAAGAGTATATATCAATAACAGTTCTCCCGCCGATTCCTATAGAAAAAGTAACTTCGCATCCTGCTGAACTTACAGGATTTGGATTTATCTTACTCATATAATATTTAACGTTGCCAATATTTATTTTAGTTAAATCATTCTGGCAAATTGGTTCTATTTCAATTGTCATAGTATCAGAATAATCGAAATCAACACATTGAGTCCCCCTTGGACCGACAATAGGTTCTATAACGGATGTATTACTGAAATCTCTTGAATTAGGAAGATATGCATTCAGCTTAAATTTTAATAATTCCCCCTGCCCGCTTAATTTTTCATCAGGAATACCTGCAAGTGTATCAATAGTTAAATTGATTATACCCGGATAATCAATTACTTTAAGATTATGGATTGAGAACTTACCTGCCAGATTGTCGCCGATTTTTATATCCTCAGGTTCCGCTTTTAATATTGCACCGTTATACCTGATTGAAACTGCAAGAGACTTTACATTTTTGTCATCAATATTATCTCCAGGTTCTAAGATAATTCCACAGGATATTGAACTTCCAATATTAACCTTATTATCAGACTGGTAAAAATTTACTTTAACCTTTCTATGAGTTTGTTCGCCGTTACCTGACAAACCGGAATGTAAATCACTTTGAAATTTTGTCGAATTAATTATTTCTAAATCTGCGTTTGAAAAACCTTGCTTATAGGGTTGGAAAACTATATTGACATTTTCAGACCTGCCTGAATCCAATGGAAATCCTAATTGGTCAGTCGAATTCGCAAAAATAAATTGATTATCACCATAATTTATCAATATTGATTTAATGTTAATTAATTTACTTCCCATATTTTCAATCAAACAGGGAATCGTATCTTTTGTCCCGACACAAATATCCGGTTTATAGTTAATAATTACATTTAGTCTTTCATCTAATCCATAACCAGTCAGATTGGAAACAACTTCGTATCCTGCATCGCTAACACTTTTTAATTGAGCAAATGCAGTACCATTCTTTTGGGCAACGAAAACAACAGGTATATCTAGAGATTCACCCGGTAATAATGTAACAGGCAAATGCAAAGCACTTTTATCGAATTTAAATCCTTCTGTTCCATACATATTATAGTCAGTAGATATCTCATCCCCGATAGGCAATACCGTTAAATCATAAATTCTTAAAGTATCCCCGAATTGAGAATTATTATTTACAAATTTGACAGTATCAAGAATAGGGTGGGTATATATTTTAACCACAGAAGTATCGAAATCTACCGGGGATGTTGTGATTACAGGGCTGACGCCTATTCCGTATAACATTGTTTCGGTCTGGGAGTTCACTGTATTATCATAAACAATTACCAGTTCATATACTTTATCTTCCGTAGGTTTAAATTCAACCGGTATAAGAACAGAATCACCTGCAGGTATTGTCAGATTTTTAAAAGCTTCCCTGTTAAAAATAAAGGCATCTCCGTTGATATCCACTTTTGATGCAATTCCATTAATAGTTACACTGCCTTCACTCGTATTCTCGACAACAATGCAATTATTACCGGCATTATAAGTACCACCTATTCTTTTACGTCCCCAATCATAAGAAGAAGAAATCATACCGGGCTGGATACCGTTACCATTCAAATATGCTACACTATCAATAATATCAGCATCACTATAAAAAACTATTGAATCCTGGTATTGTTGCTCAAGCATTGGTTTGAAATCCACCGTAAAACTGAAAATCGAATCAGGTCCTAAAATTATTGGATTTAGAGTAGATATTTGAGGAAGATGCGGAACAAATACTGAATTGCCGGGCCCTTGATAGCCGGTAATAACTAAATCTGTTGAACCTGTATTTTGTATCTGAATTTCTTTTGTTTGTTGTTTCCGAATCGGACAATCTTCAAATTGAGCATCACTGACGTTAATTATCGGCTGTTCAACCTGGGCTTCAACAAGAGCAGTGTTAAAATAGAGGCAAGTATCTCCGAAACCAATCGAATCAATATATTTTCCGACAACATTATTACTGAAATATACCTGGAATTTTACCGAATCTAACGGTGGAATTGTTAATGGTACATTGATATTTTTAAGAGAAAAGCCCTTGTTTTTATACTTTAATTCAATCCTGTTAATCATTGCTTGTTTTGATTTTGACTCATTAACAATCCAATAATCACGATAAACCGTATCAAATTTATTCACAATTCCAAATGATGAATACTCAGGCTTGATATATATTTTTGGTGCATTATATGTTATTACAATTGTTGTATCATTCCCAATACAATCCGTGAATGTAATTACGGCCTTGGCATCGTATCTCGGATTATTGATTTTGAGACTCCATTCTGCAGAACGTGTAATACAAGGCAAGATATTATGGTCATAAGAAAATGTATAATTATAAGATGAGTCGTTACGAAAAATGAAAAGATTTAGATTTGAACGTATTTTATCATCATCCGGATAATCAACTACTATAGCTCTGTAAGTTGAACCGTCGCAGTTTAATTTATAAATGGGAACCGGGGGAAGGGAATCGTATTTCATATCACCGTCATAAAGAGTTCCCCCCTTATTATCAATAAGAAATAAGTTATCATACGGGAAATAGGCATAATTTTTCAATGGCATGCTAATCAGAAGCATGACCGATAGTACATTCCAATATTTAAGGGTTTTCATCCACACTTTATCACGGAATGCCTTATTATTGTGTAAAAATATTTCTAATAAACTTTTTTAATAATTACTAACAATAACAATAATACAACCTAAATTAAATTACTAAAAATAACGGACAAAGTCAATAAAGATTTTTATTTTTTTTTAAATTTATTCAGGTTTATATTTATTTCAATTTTTTTTTAATCCATACAACTTATTACAAATAAAAATAACGGGTAATCAGTATTACTTATTATTAAGAAAATGCAATAAAAATAGCAGAAGCTATTTTATGAGGCCGAGGTTTTTACCTACTTTTGCGAAAACCTCGAGAATCTTATCCAGATGTTCATCTTTATGTGTTGCCATATAGCTCGTTCTCATCATACTCATATTAGGAGGCACACCCGGAGGTATAAATGTATTTACAAAAATGCCATAATCAAAAAGTTGTCTCCAGAATTGAAAAGCTTTATCAACATCACCTACAATGACCGGAACGATTGCTGTCGGACTTGGATAGATATTAAAGCCAAGTTCAGTGAAACCTTTTCTCATCTTGTCGGCATTCCTGATTAACTTAGCAACGAGTTCCGGCTCACGTTCCAGTATATCGAGAGCTTTTAGTGTTGCTGCGCATGAGGCTGGTGTTGGGCTGGCACTAAAAATAATAGCTGGAGAGAAATGCTTTAAATAATTAATTACTCTCTCCGGTCCAGCAACAAAACCTCCAAGGGAAGCGAATGTTTTCGAAAATGTTCCCATGACAAGGTCTGCAGAATCGCTTGTTAAATCATAATGCGATACAGTTCCTCTTCCACCTTTGCCAATTACTCCAATCGCATGGGCATCGTCAACAAGCACCCTTGCACCGTATCTTTTAGCCACTTCTACTAATTTCGGCAGTGCGACAATTTCTCCCGTTACTGAGAATACTCCATCCGTGACTATAAACTTGGACGGGCCTTCGGGTAGGGAATCAAGAACTTTTTCAAGGTCATCCATGTCGTTATGCTTGTATCTTACAAATTCGGCAAAACCACCTTTGGCAAGAACACAACCATTTACAATACAAGCATGGTTCTCCTTATCAGAAATAACATATTCACCTTTCGTTACAAGGGCAGAAATTGTGCCCAAGGAAGTCTGATACCCCGTACTAAACAAAAGTACCGCTTCATAACCAAGAAATTTTGCAAGTCTTTCTTCAAGTTCGATATGCAAATCAAGTGTACCGGTCAGATATCTAGAGCCTGAACATCCGGTACCGTATTTTTCAATTGCTTTTGCTGCTGCTTCTTTCACTTCAGGGTGAGCCGTCAAACCAAGATAATTATTAGAACCTGCCATTATCATTTCTCTTCCATCAACTCTGACAACAGGTCCTTCATTTTCCTGAATGGGATGAAAATAAGGGTATAACCCTAATTTCTTTACATCATCAGCCCTTGTAAAAGAAAAGCATTTGTCAAATAAATCCACCTATATCCTCCGATTTAATTTCTTATTTATTCTGTAATTAATTAGTTGGTAATCATAAAGTACAAATATCCGTAAAAATCCTCTGTATTCAAAGTTTTAATAATTTTGAGAACTATTCTGAATTTTGTATATATATTATAATGAATTTATTTAATATAGGTTTTTAAAATTACCGGGGTTTCCATAGATATTTTTTTAGGTCAACTCTATCGCCGATGAATACAACACCTTCATTTTCGAGTAATTCTCTCATTAATGTTGGGGTTGCAAAATACATTTTTCCGGTCAGTTCGCCGTTACGGTTTACCACCCTGTGACATGGCATTGTTTTGTCATACGCAGCGGCATTTAATGCCCATCCAACCATCCTCGCTGAAGATTTCATGCCCGCTGTTTCGGCAATAATGCCGTATGTCGTAACTTTGCCATATGGGATTTGCCGGACAATTTGATATACCTTATTAAAAAAATCCTCGTTTTTTATGGATATAGGATTTTTCTTTGAATATTCAACTTTATTATTCATAAATTTTATTGTTTAGTTAAAATAAAAAAACAATTCATAAGTTTTCAAACATTAACTTTTTAAATCAATTTTTCAAATATTTTAACAAAAAAGTAAAGAATAAAATTTTGACTGATAAATTAACTATACCTGATAACACAAAAATACCGGATTTTATTAACTTCCTGTTTCGAAGACTCAAACAACCTCTACCGGGAAGAAAATCACATGAACGAATGGCTCCCATTCTAAGGAATAAGCCTTTCAGGCCTTTTACTCCCAAAAAAGATTCGAAACCTGCGGCAGTTCTCGTTTTGCTGTCGCAACACCAATCGGATCATTTTAATCTACTCTTGACTCTGAGGAGTAATCACATAAGGCATAGCGGGCAAATCAGTTTCCCCGGTGGTTTAACCGAGCTAAAAGAAAAACCGGAGATGACTGCATTAAGAGAAACATCAGAAGAAGTCGGCATAAATCCCAAAAATATCATAATTGTTGGCACATTATCGGAATTATATGTATCTCCTTCCGATTCGATTATTACGCCTGTCGTCGGATATTCTAAGGTATTGAACGAAATGCATAAAAACAGTGAAGAAGTTCAGGAAATTATTATCATTGGATTGAATCATCTGCTGCAGGAAAAAAATTTAAATCGTGAAATATGGGATTTGAGAGGGAAAAAAGTCGAAGTGCCCTTCTGGAACATTAACCACAAAATTCCCCTATGGGGAGCGACGGCTATGATTACCGCCGAACTTCTCGAACTATACAAAGAATTTCTAAGAAATAACAACAATTAAACTTCTATACAATATGGCAAAAAAAATTAAAAGTACGAAGCCTCCGATTTCAGATGAAATATTAAAATTTAATTTCAAAAAGTATTTTTCTGAAACTATAAATGAAAATGTAAAATTTTATTATTTCGGGGATAAGAATCAGCCTTTGTTCAGCCTCCGGCTTTTTAGCAAGAATGATGCTTTATATACGGCCCTACCCGGGCTCGCAAATCTTGCAGCACAACTGACAACAAAAGGAACAAGAAAATTTACCTCATTAAAAATTGCGGAAGAAGTTGATTACATAGGGGGTAATGTCAATGGAAGCAGTAGTTCCGATGCAATAATATGGACAATCGAATCTCTCAGTAAATACACCGAAAAAGCAATTAAAATATTATCGGCATGTATAAATGAACCATCTTTCCCCGAAAAAGAAACGGATATTATGAAAAGCAGAACCATAGCCGATATTCGTCAGCAGAAAGCCGAACCAGCTTATCTTGCCAAATTAGCTTTCTTAAGAGCATTTTACCAAAATCATCCTTATTGTTATCCTGCCGTCGGAACAGAACAAATAATACAAGAATTAAATTCTGAATCATGTTCAGAATGGCATTTTAATTTACTTGAAGAATCGAAATTCACAATTATTGCTTCAGGAAATATTGAAAACAGAGAATTGCTGAATCTTATATCGAAATATTTTAGTTTCAAAAATCTTAAGCCCAAAAAATCAAATTATCTCCATGCTAAAACTGATGATTCTTCAAAAATAGTAGTTGCCAAAAAACCGGGTGCTGAACAAACTGCAATCAGAATCGGCATAAAAAGCATTGGCCCGGAACATCCGGATTATCCTGCTCTGACACTAGCAAATACATTATTCGGCGGTTTCTTCATGTCCCGTTTGAATGCTGTATTGAGAGAAAAACACGGATACACTTATGGTGTTCATTCATTTATTGATCACAGGATTTTGAACTCGAGCCTGATAATAACGACGAGCGTTAAGAAATCGGCAACACGGGATTCAATCCGAATTATCATCGATGAAATGGAAAAATTTTCAAAGTATAAAGTCAGTAAGGAAGAATTTCAAAGGGCAAGAAGATATAATCTCGGTTCTTTCCTTAGAAATACAGAAACTAATTTTCAATTAATGTCATTGCTCGGCACGATAGATTTATTCAATTTGAAAAAGAAATTCTTTGAAAATTCTTATAATTCGATTGCAGCTTTAGGCATTGATGACTTATTCAAAATTCAGAAGAAGTATTTTAAGCCTGAAAACCTAACTATAGCTGCAGCAGGAGATACAAAGTATTTTACAAAAGAATTGAAAGTGTTCGGAGATGTTAATGAAATAGAAATTAAATGATTATTTTATTAAAAATTATTCCTTGAAGTTTTCGGGATAAACTCCTGTACATAAAACGGTTTGAAATTCTCTGCTTCTGTGAACAAACTTTCATTATAAAATTCAAGTGCATAATTTGCAATCACTGAAGCAGAAAGATTTACCTTTTCAAAGAATTTTTTTCATGGAAATCATCTGTTGTGCCGCAGATAAAGTCAGAAGGGGAAATATCTTCCATCAACTCCTCAATTGTTGATAATTTTGCATCGCTTTGTTCTTTCAGATTCGTATTAAAACTTTGATGATATACAAAATCCTTATGAGAAGGAACAACAGCAGTGATTTGTTTAGATTCTGTTTTCATTACTAAAGAAAGAACCGAAAATGCTATGGCTTTCAGCGTAGGTATGCTGATTAACTTCGGCTTATTTTCAAAACAAAGAGCTTTTGCAACACTTGCTCCAATACGAATCCCAGTAAATGAACCCGGCCCTTCAGACAATGCAACGGCATCAATTTCATTCATTGATGTTCCCGTGTCACCGAGTAATCTGCGTATAAATTCTGCCAGAAGTTTGTCATGAATATTTCTGTTAAAAATCGAATATTCACCTGCAATAATTCCATCCTTAAACAATGCCGTGCTGCATGTCGAGCCAGATGTTTCAATTGCAAGAATAATTACATTATTTCTATCAAAGCTCATAGTACATTATTTCTAAATTAATTTTTCAAGTTCATTGATTCTCGACAAATAAAATTCTTTTTTCTCCGGATTTTTTTCTATTAATAAACGATAGGATTTAATTGCTGTTTTAACAGCTCCCTGGTTTTCATATATTTCAGCCATTGCTTCAGAAACAATTGAAGGCTCTTCATCATCATTTACAGGTATAATACCAGAACTTTTTTCATCAACTTTGATTTTCCCTGAACCAATACTTTCCGCAAGTTTTCTGAAATAATCCGTACTTTCGCTTATTGCTTTTCCTAATGTTTTTAATTCACCTTCTGCAGCTTTATTAGATTTACCCGTAAAAAATAATTTACCGAATATCTCATCAGTCGTATCAATCTTGAATTTGTTAATTATACTTTCAAAATCAGAAAACAGAATAATATTATTTTTTTTCAATTGTTCGAATTGTTTTTCAATTTCTACCTGTGAGATAACAAGCGTTTTTTCTGCAGATTCTTCATACCGGTATTGAGATAATTTTTCTTCCACCAGCAATAAGGGCTTATATAATGGAAATTTTTCAAGTGCTTCCAGTGCTGTTGCATTTGCAGAATCTAAGTCATTAAGCCCTATCAGTGCTTCCGTAAGTAGAGTATAAGCCAGTGCATAATCAGGAAATTCCTTTAAACCGGACTTACAAATGTCAGCCGCTTCGAGGAAATAACCTGAATCCAAAAGCTCCTGTACTTTATGTGCAAACAAATAATTAATGCCGTGCTCCCGAGACTTTTAAATATAAAATAATTCATTAACAAATTTATGCTAAATTTTGATAACATCAGTATTAAAAAATAAAAAATGCCGCTCTAAACTCCTGATAATTCGGAACGGCATTAATGTAATTACATTATAAATTATCTGCGATTTCCAAAGAGCCTGAGTAAAAATAAAAACAAGTTTACAAAATCAAGATACAGCATCAAAGCCCCTATTATCGAAGCTTTTACGGCTGTATCGCCTTCTTCAAATTGAACCATGTACATATCTTTCAGCTTTTGTGTATCATAAGCGGTTAATCCAGCAAATATTATAACTCCAATCACCGAAAACAGGAAATCAAGCATACTGCTCCCGATGAAGAAATTTATAAACATAGTGATAATCAATCCAATCAAGCCCATAAACATAAACCTGCCGACCCCTGACAAATCCTTTTTAGTCACATACCCGAATACACTCAATGCGGCAAACATTGCAGCAGAAATAAGAAATACCTGCTGTACGGATGCAGCAGTATAAACAGCCAGGACAACAGATAAAGTCAGACCGTTTAATGCAGAGTATAAGAGAAACAAAGCCGCTCCGGTAAAAGTCGAAACACTTGATATCTTGGCGGATAATCCGAAAACCAACGCCAGTTCTCCTATTATGAGCCCGATAAACAAAATGCTGTTCGATGCTATCTGCATCCAGAAACCGCTAATAAAAGTGTACCATGCCGTTACTGCAGTGAGCAGTAATCCGCCGACCATCCATCCGTAAACCTTTGTAAGAAAATCCTGCTGTGCTCTCGCAATATCAGCATCAGTCATCATAATTTGATTGGTATTCATTTTTATTCTTCCTAAAAATTTTCTATTTAGATAATATACATTTTTTCGTATCTATATACGATAAAATGGATAAATTATTTAAAAGAAACAATTGTTATAAATTTCTGTCAATGACAAAATCCGTGAGATTTATCAGTGATGTTTTATATGGTGAATCGTCAAATTTATTGAGAATTTCTATAGCACGACTGCTGTATTCACGTGCTTTTTCATAAGCATAATCAATGCCGCCGTTCTCTTGTACAAACTCAACTATTGTTTTAATATTATTCTTTTTCAGATTACCTTTTTTAATGATGCTTATAATTTCTTTAGCTTTTTTCTTAGGTACTTTCCTGAAAGAATAAATTAAAGGTAGTGTAAGTTTTTTTTCTTTTAAATCGTTACCTACAGGTTTACCGATTGTACCGCTTTTAGCCTTGTAATCGAAAATATCATCCTGAATCTGGAAAGCAGTTCCGATTAACTCCCCGTATTCTCTCATTAAAAGATGCTGTTCCTGGCTATCACTTGCGGCTATAGCACCGATTTCACAACAGGCAGCCATAAGGGATGCTGTTTTATC
>DAHXMP010000323.1 GCA_027371665.1 Bacteroidota bacterium
TTTTAATGGCATTCTCGATAGGTACAGTAACGGTTATCATCATTTTATGAACGGGCTGCTGCCCGTTTTCGGCAATGATTTTTATTTTCGGAAATGTAATATCGGGAAACAAGCCAGTCTTCATGTTCTCGAGAGTAAAGATTCCGCCCAGCAGAATGAGGAACAGGATTGCCGCTATAGATATTTTATATTTCGTATAAAAATCTCTCATGCGAATTACCTGCGGCTTATAACGTTTGAAGTATCAGGCAAACCGTATCCACCGTCAAATACGAATCTATCGGAAACATCGAATTTAGGCGAGTCAACCTGGACAAGGCTGTCGTTTTCTATGCCTTTTTGTATAATAACTTTTATCGCGGTAGTGTCGTTGAAAAGCCTCATCACCCAAAATTGAGATTGAGTCTCGTTTGTCAGGACAGCCGTTTTGGGAAGAACCAAAGCGTCATTTACTGTAATCAAAGGAATTTTGACTATGACATTCAGATTGGAAGGAACAAATTTACTGCCGTTTAATTCCATAAGATAAGTTTCGGTCTGGTTTACAGGGTCAATAGACGGAAGCCTGCGAATGACTCTTGCCTCTTGAGATGTTCCATCCGGGAGGCGTAAAGAATAAGATGAATTGATTTTGATTTTCGATGAATATTGAAAGGGGACATTAAGCATAATTCTGAGCGACCGGGGGTCAACCGAAAGTGCAAGCTGTTCGGCATCCGTAACATAATCACCGACCTGGTGATTTAACTCTGTCATAATTCCGCTGCTCTTGGCCGTGATTTTTACCACTCCTGAAAATTTACTGCTCCCGAAATTTATATTCAGGCTGTCAATTGCCGCTTATTCTTTGGTTCTGATTAAGAAAAGGACATCGCCGGGGTTGAGCCTGTCACCGATATTTTTATATACTTTTTCGATATACCCGCTGAAAGTTGCCCGGATAATTTCCTGTTTGAGATAAACTGTATTTGCATTCAGGTTTAGATAATCTGTCATCTTTTGAATAGCAGGACTTCCGACAACAACTTCAAAAGATTTGGTCTGCGAGTTATCGTCGGTTTTATGGCTGCCACAGCTATTCAATAAGAATAGAATGACGATGGCAGTCAAAGATATATAAAATCGAATCCTATCCATAAATTTACCAATTCCAGTAATTATAATTATTAAGCGACTGCTGTTCATCGAATGACGTTGTAATCTCATTCTTCTTCAGCTCGAGATAATTTTTTATAATGGTTATATATTCAATCATTAACAACTGTCCACTGACTAATTCAGCCTTCGATATTTCAATAATCTTCTCATAATTTGCCAGTTGCTGCCGGATTTTCGAGAGATTATTGCTGAAAAAATCAACCTGTGCTTTAGCATCGTTGATTTTATTATTCAGTACTACAATTTCATTCTCACGGTAAGAATTAATTGTCGAGAGGGCAATCTGCGACTGCTGCCTTGTTATACTCCTCTGGCTGCCGTCGTAAATCGGGAGCAGAAAATTAACACCTGCATTGAAACCGAGCTTTCTTTGCATCTGGTTCAACTCGACGGCATTCAATCCGGTATTGAAAAACAAGTTGACCTGGGGCAGGTACTGAGTTTCAAATATTTCCTGCCTGTTGATTGCAAGCGAACTGTCTATGCCGTATTGAAGAAGAAAATTAGAATGAATTGCTTTACTGCTTTCTTGGAGCTTGATTCCCGATAGATTTACGATAGTTGAATCATGAATACCGCAAAGAGCATCGAGAGTATAAAGATTTGACCTGTAATCATTCAAAAACTGTTCCGCAGTGATTGATTGTGTTTCGATTTCAATTTTCAACAATAAATAATCGGATTGCTTTGCATATCCTTTTGACACCATGCTGTCGGTTATCGTCAATTGTTGTTTTAAAGTGTCAACAATGCTTTTTGAAATCGAATACAATTCAAGGGATTCGAGGCATTTCAGGTATTGTGCTGTTACATCTTTATTAATACCATGTTTGAATAATTCAATCTGATTCAGGTTGCTGCCTGACTGCAAATCGGATTGATTATAGTATGCGTCGAGCAAGCCGGAATTAAATATGTTTTTTTCAATATTGAACTGGGCAGAATACAAGCCTCCGTTCGTAATCGAAACGTCATAACCGTAAGCCTGCGGCGAGGGATTTGTCGAGAGTATCTGCCCGTTATTATTAAAATAAGGGGCAAACAGGTAATTAGCCGTTATAGATGCATGTGGAATCGAATACTGTGCATTAGCTATGTCCTTATTCAATTCGTTAATCCTGTTCTCATTTGTCAGGCCCTTGATGTTCGGATTGTTCCCATAAGCGGCTGCCAGGTAGTAATCCAGGTTATTTTGTGAATAAGAAGTATAACTGATGATTATATATAAAAGGAGAAAAGAAAAGACAAAATTTCTACACATTTTCAAAATATTTTTTTGCTCTTCTTTTCTCATTGTTATATATATTGAAAATTAAATTATGCAAATTCTTGTAAACATATTGTTCCTTTTCCTGGAACATCATGAAGAATGATATTTAAAGATAAATACAAAATTACACTATCTATGGAATTAATCAAGATATTATGATTACTCTTTAAAAGGTGTGCCGTCTTCCTTAAATTCCACGGCTTTTTTATGCTTACCGGACTTAATAAGTGTCTCATATGTTATGCCATTTTTATCAGATTCCGTTTTTTCTGCTTTAAGAATTTTACTCTTGGGATAATCTTTATTAATAGCATTTGTTACGGCATTAGGCAATTCCGATATTTTTATTTGTGTTTCTGTCTCGACCCAGCTTCCGTCTTGTGAAAAGTTAGCTGATGTTTTTATTCCTTTAAATACAAATTCTGCTTCAAAAACTGTTTTAGTTTCTTTTCCCCATTTTACTTTCGTTACATTTGGAAATTTCTGTTCAAATGCTTTCTTAACGGCGGCAGGAGGAGTGAGGCAATAAGACAAGCTGCTCATCAATACGATTAATGCAAACATTAATGTTAATTTTTTAAATATTATTTTTAG
>DAHXMP010000347.1 GCA_027371665.1 Bacteroidota bacterium
ATTTTTATTTTTTGAGTTATTACCTGAACATGCTGAAATAGAACAGATAAAAATGTCGAATTAAAGACCCGTCTCGATTCTGTTGCTTACTTTCTCGGAGCTTATAATTTAGGCAAGCCTATGCTCAGGGATTCTGTTATGATAAATCCCGATATTCTTGCACAGGGAATTCGTGATGCTTTTAACAACGATACCTTGTTAATTAACGAAGAGCAGGGAAGAAAACTCATGATGTCATTCCAGCAGGAAATGATGGCTCAGCAGCAAAAGAGGATGAAAGAACAAGGTGAAAAAAATAAAAAAGATGGCCAGGCTTTTCTTGACGAGAACAAAAAGAAACCCGGTGTCATAACACTTCCAAGCGGTCTTCAATACCAGGTTTTGAGGGAAGGTACCGGCAAACAGGCTAAATTAAACGACACTGTCCAGGTTCACTATAAAGGAACGACAATCGGCGGGAAAGTTTTTGACAGCTCTTATGACAGAAAACAACCTGCTACATTCACCCTGCAGGAGGGTCTCGTAAAAGGATGGCTCGAAGGTATTCCATTAATGAAGGAAGGTGCTAAATATAAATTCTTCATTCCTCCGGATTTGGGCTACGGCGAACAAGGACCCCCGGATGTTGGTCCGAATGCAGTCATGATTTTTGAGGTCGAGCTCCTGAAAGTAACGGAACCGACAGGCAAACCTGACTCTCAGCAATCAAAGTCGAAAACAAATAAAATTGAAATAAAATAAATTTAAACCTTTGTGTTCTTAATATTGCGGTTTTTCCTTTAAGGCGGGTTTATTATCGTTGTGAAAATTGCGGGAATAAAGAAGTGATGACAAAATCAATATATAAATTTTTATTTTTTTTTGTATCAATCCTTTGTTTCCTGAACTCTTGCAATGATACTGTAAATCCGCCTCAACCGCTTCCACCGGAGATGAGTGCCAATTTCTCCGGTTACGATTCCCTGAAATTTGAATCCCAGGTTCTTATTACAAAAAACAACCTGGGCGACAGGCTTCAATTAGGTCTTAGCGGCTATATGGACTCAAAACAAATCGGAATGGTTATTTCAATCTTCTACCTTGACAGCATACTTAAAGCAGGCACTTTTAATATTGTCAGCTCATCGCAGGGTATTAATTATGACTATGCTATGGCAGCACTTTATATAGGCAAAGGAGATAATCAAAAAACTTTCTATGCCGACTCCGGTACTGTTATTATCACACAAATAAAGGGTCTGACAATTAACGGCTCTTTTAAATTTTTTGCTACTGAACTTAACGGTGATTCTCAACTAATAGTTGACAACGGCGTCCTCGCCATTAATTGGTAAACTTTTCAAACCTGCATAATTATTTTATCGTTTAGAACCTCGGAAATTAATTGTAAATTTGCCTTCGTTAACGCAATTTTCAAAGCGACTATCATTAATTGTCAGAATTAATTTCTATAAAAAAAACTATTTATATTAATTATAAATTTCAAAAAATTAATTATCGGAGATTGTAAAATGTTTTCTGAACTGTCTGTCAGGCTGAAAAAAAAATTAGGCCTCGATTGCTTCCCTGTTGCAATATCTTTTGAACAAAAAATTCCTCCTGATATGGAACAATTGAAAGGAAGCCTAAGGCTCTGCGAAATGCTCGACAAAGCCAGGCTTGAAGGAGAATCATTTTATTCTGTTTCAAAATGTCACAAATGCAGCGGGGGTGCAAGCAGTTGCGGATTGCGGAAAATGAGCAGCCATAGAAAATCGGGTCAATTCCTGGTTGATTTGGGTTTATTCGGAACTGCAAGAGCAGCAAGAAGGCTTATCGAATCAAATCCGGGAATAGAATTCGGAACCGTCAAAGGAGTTTCATTTGCTCCACTTGATAGTGCCAAATTCGAACCGGATGTTATTGTATTAATTTGCAACGCCTGCCAGGCTATGAAAATAGCCGAGGCATTTGCCTATGAATCAGGGAAAAAAATTACCGGTTTAACCGGACCGCCAATTTGTTCTTCCGTTGTTGCCGCCCCATTTTTGACGGGAGAAGTTATTTACAGCCTTGGTGATGCCGGTGCCAGGAAGTATATGGATATTGGAGATGATAATCTTTTCGTCGGTATTCCATCCGAACTGTTTACAGAAATAGTTGATAATCTCGATAAGCTCAGTTACTCCTGATTCAAAATGATTTTACTTTAACCCCAAATCAATCAATAAGGCTTTTCAATTTCCTCAAATGCCGGATTGGGCTTGTCATTCTGAGTTACGATTAATCGGGACGAAAAATCTCTTAAAAAGGTTAGATGCTTCGACTTCGCTCAGAATGACATTGTTGAGACATTTTTATTATTATAATGAATAATCCGGGTTAAAAAAATTATTATTCAGTTTGTTATTGAATCAATATTTATTCCGCTTCATCATAAAATTACTTTTTTACACAAAAATAAAAGCCCTGGAACATTATTTGTTCAGGGCTTATATTTAAAATTCTAATGATAATCTATTTAAAGGACTATATCATTTAGGTAAATGCTCCTCCAAACAGAAACCATCGCTCGATGAAGCCCATAGTCCTACTGATTGGCTGTTAACGATAGCTCTGTCAACGACATCTACCCTGATTACATATCCGCAGGGTTTCATGCCGTTTGTATCAAGGCTCCAGGCATCTCCGGGAGCCACGGCGGTATTAACTAAGCCATAATTCGGAACAGGCACACCAATACCCGGAGGATTCACGGAAGGCTGAACATAAATCGAATACCTGCCCAGGTACCCTGTCTCCTGACGTGCAACAAATGTCCCTGAGATAATATCCTTTATCTTAAATTTGCCACAGCTTCCTGCTCCGGAAGTTATATCAATGAATGCATGAGGGCCGCTGTTCTCTAACTGAATAACATGATTGTCAATCCCCGCAAGATTCCCGATACTGTCATAAGTCAGC
The DNA here is from genome assembly GCA_027371665.1 of Bacteroidota bacterium. Taxonomy (GTDB): domain Bacteria; phylum Bacteroidota; class Ignavibacteria; order Kapaibacteriales; family UBA2268; genus DAHXMP01. The sequence continues at coordinate 2,944 of DAHXMP010000347.1, forward strand.
AGTCTTACATACCATAACTCATCGCCGCTTGTATCCCACTGGGCAAGAAGGCTGATGATGTTCTGGTTGAATGGAAGGTAAGTGAACCTTTTTGTAATGGGATTGGCTTTATATATTGATGTAATCCCCCACTGGTCTGTAACCATCAGGTCTGTAAGTACAGGTGTCCAGACTAAACCGTCAGTACTGACCTCAACGACATAACTATAACCTGTTATCGGGGCTCCCTGTATAGTAACCCTCCTTGCAAACGGGCATGGCCTCCCCGGAGTAGCAACATTACCGTCCGGGTCGTCCGGAGGAAGATTGTTAGTCGCAAATTTTGCATCGGGAGTTGTTAAACCCGTTATACCGTCTATGTATGAAACAGGAATTCCACCCATAATGGCTATTTTTCCTGCAGGTACACCGGTAACCGGATTAATATTAATCAATGTTTCTTCCCTGTTTCCCCATGTCGGTACATAATTTGGGTTATATCCTGGTGGGGCGACATTCCATGAAAGAATTGCTCTTATTTTTACTACAACAGGCCCTTCCATGCAGGTTTTGCGATATTTTTCAATGTTCACCGGAAGCCTCACGGCATAATAAATCCCATCGGATGTTATAGATGCAATATCATATACAGTTACATTTGCTGTTCCAAGGAAAGAATTGAAACTCCCGTTGCCGTCAAAGTCTGCCCAGAAGGATACATATTCTTTACTTCCTCCCGTGCAGGGGCCGCCGGAGTAGCCCGAAGCCTTTTTCATTTTAAGAACTCCTGCAATTGTGTCCGGGTGATTTGGGTCTAATCCTATACATTTCAGTTCTTCGTAGCTGGTGTCACCATCCGTTTTAGGAAATAATATCCCTGATATGTCAGGATTAATTTTTAAACCCGGCATTAAAGAAGTTAGAGACTCGGCACTTATGGATGATTTTCCGGAAACATAGTTCATCATTTCTTTTAATCCGAAACGGTGCACCGGTACACCTTTGTCTTTATACATCACAGCAAGTTCCGAAAAATTCAATTCTTTTTTCTTCAACTCGTATGGTTTCTCCAGGTCAATAACATCTTCGAAAATCGGTGGTATTTTTTCTTTTACTGCTTCAAATATTTTAGGTAAAGGAATAAACTTGAAAGGTTCAACCTGTATAACTGCTTCCCTGGCATTTCCCCAAACCGGTATCCAGTTTGGCTGGTTTGCTGGTGGTGGATTATTCCATGAGAGAATAGCTTTAACTTTAATCAATGGGTCAGCTATGCAGAATTTTTTATTTGGACTAATAGAAAGTGAACCCGCATATTCTAAACGTTTTCCTCCTTCTGTTCCTTCAGGAATATTATATGCCTGAAAACTCGTCATTCCCTGGTCCTGCCAGCTCGCACCGTTATCATAACTTATATAAAACCTCACGTATTCCGAGGTGCCGGGTCCGCAAACATCTGTCCCGTACCCTGATGGCTGTAATATATAAACGACAGCCTCCAGTTTCTCCTGCTGAGGATGATAGCCGACACATGCAAGGTCCTCGTAATGTGTGTTGTAAGTTATTGATAAAACTTGTGTATACTTGCTTTCGGAAAGATTACCGAAATAATTGGGATTCCCCAAAAGAAGGGTTTTAAAAGAATTCCTTTCATTGGGAAAAGCCTCCTGAACCGCGGCTTTAGTTTTTTGTAAAGCCTTTTTTAGTTCTTCATCCATATTGTGTCCTCCCATAATTTAGAACTGCCGACTTTTTCAAAACCTGTAGCATGCAGTTCATAATTATGCCGCAGATTTACATTTATAGCCAACTACAAATGATATTCTTATTCATAGAATAAATAATCTTTTCACTAATTTTTTAGCCAAAGCTAAAAATTTAACAAGATAAGGGGTATCGGTATTTTACTGATTTTTTAGTAGGTGTTTGCCTGACAATTTTTGATGACAAGAAAAAAAAAGAATATCACATATAAAGTTAATTCGACCTGACTGTAAATAAAAGCAGTATAGAAACCGCGGCAGATGTTATTATTATCAATGGCTGAATGATTTCTTCAAACATTGTCTTTTTTGGCTCAGGTACGGGTGAGTTTGCAAAATCATGCTGGATGCTCTTTACATAATCAATGTCATTTCTTGATATTGTATCTTTTATGGTCTTTGTAAATTGAGGAAGTGCATCCAGTTTACCCGATAATTCAATATTACTTGTTACTTTAATATTGAAAATTCTTATCAGTGAGTCACTCGACTCAGGCTCATTTAAATATTTGATTGAAAAATCATTAATAGAAACTTCGAGTTTTAAGCAATTATCATGGTTTGTGTCACCGGTCTGAAAACTATATCTTCCCTCATTTTTACCGAGTATTTTGCTTTCAAAAATCCATTTTGCAGGATGTTCGTTAAATTTTATACATATTTTTTTACCGGGAATAAATTTTAAATTATTATAAAAATTATCTGAATAAAGGCTGACAAGTGAATCCAGAATATCAAAATTTGTTTTTAATTTCGAATCCTGAGAATGAAGCTGGATACACGATATCAGGAAAAAGATAAAAATATATTTTATGTTACCCTTATACAATTTTCTTCCATCAGCTATAAATTAATCAAAAATCAAATTCCCTTTTTTAAACTCAATAGCGAATTTATCAGTTCTTTTGAATTCCAGAACGAAGATGTCCTGATTTTAATAAATCTTGTGCTGTTTTTAACTTTAATCCTGATAACCCTCACTGTTCTTGCTACTCTTGTACGGGGAAGTATTTCTCTACCAACAGTTATCACAGAAATATCTGATAAATGAAATTCCTTTTCACTGAACCTGTTTTTAAAAACAAGATAATCCTTACCAACAACAATCGTTCGCTTCCGGAAGGCATTGTACATAAGGGCAATAGCCGAACCTGAAATAAAAACTGCCAGAAGAATAACCACAGGGTCTCTCACAACTCTTAAAAAGGTCGCTTCGAAAAACATACCCTTTAAGAAAAAGTAAATAAACATAGCAATGGCATAAACAGAAATAAATTGCCAATAAAAATCAAGCCTTTGTGTGAAGACTTTTTCCTGAAAATTGTTATCCTGATTTGTTACACCGGTTTCCATAAATTATTTGAAAGATAAATTCATTAAAGCTTAAGATATATAAAATAACATTTTATCAGGAAAAAATACAATTTTAAAACGATACAACTTTGCCCCTTAACAATTCAACCAGTTCAACTATTCTACTTGCAGCTTCTTTAGCAGCACCCGGTTTACCAAGCTTTGAAGCGGCTTTTCCCATTTCAGACAGTTTAACCTCATCAGATATAAATTTAAAAACCATATCAAATAAAAACTCGTCAATTTTATCGTTTTTTACAACAGTCGATGCACCTTTGCTTTCGAGAACTTTTGCGTTCAATTCCTGTTCGTTATTCGAAGCAGACGAAAGCGGAATCAAAATTGACGGCTTACCGGAAGCACAAATCTCTGCAACAGAAGTTGCTCCTGCTCTCGATATTACCAGGTCAGCCGCAGCATAAGCCTGTGCCATATTTTCAATATACTTCATTACTTTTACATTAGCAGGTATAAAGCGGGGTATCGAAAAATGCTCTCCGGTTTGCCATATCAACTGACATTCTTTCCCTTCTATTAATTTCAGGTTGTCGCTTATTGCATTATTTATTGTTCTAGCTCCAAGGCTGCCTCCAAAAGCAAGAATAGTTTTAGTATCTTTTTTCAATCCCAATTGAGTCCTTGCTTCATTTTTATCCGGGAGATTACATATATCCGCCCTTACCGGATTACCGAGAAATTCAATCCTCGCCTTCAGGCTTTTATCGAAATAATCAGCCGTTTCCTCAAAAGCAGTGATAATCATATCTGCTTTGCGTGACAACAACTTTAGTGACTTTCCGGGCGATACGTTTGATTCCATCAGCACAAGGGTTACTTTCTCGTCATAAGCCGCATTACCCGCAGGATAACTTATATACGCTCCGGTACACAAAACCAAATCAGGTTTAAATCTCCGGATTATTGACCGGCATATATTCTTGGAACGAATAACTCTAAAAGGGAGCATCAATGTTTCGGGTGAAAACAATCCTTTATAACCGCTGATTGGCAAAACGTTAAATTCATAACCAAGTCCCGGAACAACTCTTGATTCGATTCTGTTAGCCGTTCCGACAAATGATGCTTCGGTTTTTTTTCCTGAAAATTCTTCGAGATTTTCCAGGACTGCAAGAGCCGGATACAGATGGCCCCCAGTTCCCCCTGCTGCTACAAGTATTTTGAATTTATTATATAGTTCCAATATTTAGTATTTGTATATATAAATGTTAAACCAATTAAATTATTTCTTACAAAAATAATGCAATTCATTTTACTTTGAAATTATTCTTTTTTATCAAGGCTGATAAAAACAAATCAAAAATCCTTTAAATAAATAATGCACGAAATCTTGATTTTTTTCTTTATATTTACAAAAAGGTTTTATTAAGAAATCTTCAATATTTGTTGGGGGACAAATGAAAATTAAATTCATCGTTTTGATGAGTGTTGGGATATTGCTTATATCTTCCGTATCCGGTTATGCCCAGGCTCAGAAGGTCAGGGAATACCTCAGGATGGTTGCTATTGGAAAAGTGGAAGAAGTAAAAAAGCAATTGCCTGATTTACTTGCCGAATACCCTGATGACCCTGGTGTTCAACTACTGCTCGGAGTGGTGATTGATGATGCAAAACTCGCAGTAGAAAAATATAAAAACATTGTTAAAAACTATCCGGAAAGTGAATGGGCTGACGATGCTTACTGGCGCATCGTTCAATATTATGCAGTTACCGGAGATACTTCAAAAGCAAAGGAAGCCTTGGATAATTACAGGAAAAAATACCCGGCTTCTGAATTTTTAATGCCTGCTTCCGATGTTGTCAGGTTTGCAATCAGCTTTGCAAAAAGTGAAAAAACCAAACAAGACGAAGCTCATTTCTCTGTTTCCAAAGATATGAAACCTGTTGAGCCTGAAGCAAAGAAAGAAACTTTAAAAAAGAATGTTCATAATACAATACAAGCTAAACCTAACCATGAAGTTATAAAAAAAGAAAATAAAAATCAGGGTACAGCAAAGCAAAATAAAGAAATTGCTGTTAAAAAAACCGTTCTACCGGATAATTCAAACGAAAAATACGGCTTGCAGGTGGGTATCTACAGTACAAAAGAAGCTGCCGATAATGAGGTTGCAAGATTTAAAAAACAAAGGCTGATTGCATATATTATGAATAAAGATATTGATGGAAATCCTATGTATGCTGTAGTCATCGGTGAATATTCTTCAAAAGAATCGGCAGATCAAGCAAAAAAAATCGTTCAGTCTCAATGCCAGTGCGAACCTTTGATATTTAAAAAATAAATATTTAGCCTCGCCTAAATTTTTTATAATAATTTAAACAATACAGCGTTACATGTTGTATGGTTTTTTTAATAATTATGGATAATATAATGTATAATATATTTGCTTTTTTCGGATTAATTTTGTTATTAACCTTTATAAATGTCAGTCAAGCAGAATCGGGTATACCTGTACAAAAGAATCAGGATAATCCTATTTATCGCTTTAATGTGAAAACAATTGATGGGAAAGAAGTATCTTTATCTGACTTTAAGGGTAAAGTTCTTCTGATTGTAAATGTTGCAAGCAAATGCGGCTTTACACCTCAATATAAAGGGCTGGAATCACTTTATAAAAAATATAAAAACAAAGGTTTTGAAATTCTTGGTTTCCCATGCAACCAGTTTGGTCACCAGGAACCGGGAACAAATACAGAAATCAAGAATTTTTGTTCAACTAAATACGATGTTACTTTTCCTTTGTTCGATAAAATTGATGTGAACGGTGATAGTGCAAGTCCACTATATAAATACTTAAAAGCGGCAAAGCCGGGATTTATGAATGAAAACATTAAATGGAACTTTACTAAATTCCTTATTGACAGACAGGGAAATGTTATCAGCCGTTTCGCATCCCAGACAACTCCGGAAAGCATCGAAACGGACATTGCCAAATTGCTTGTTGATAAATGAAATTATATACCTTACAGTCTTAATAAAAAAATGGATATATTTTAGTATTAATGCAACTTGTATGTTAATCCTAAGTTCCATGAATAATAACTGATATGGGCGTATGTTTCGAAACCGGTGTTTATGTTAATCCCGAAATGCTTATAAATCGTTACTCCTGCTCCCAGCTTCGACGCAATGCCGAATCCGCCTAAATCTGCCTGGTCATGTTTTGTCCCTAACCCGCAAAAACCGGCTCCAATATAAGCATGGAGAAAACCTCCCCCAAAATATATCAATGGAACAAAAGAAATATAGGTGCTGAAGTTGCCATAAATGTTCCCAAGCTGCAAATTTTCTTCTAAGGCAACAGCAAATCTTTTACTCAGATAATAACCAATCATAAGGGATATTCCATAAAAATTGTTCCCATCTTGCGTAAAAGCATTTTCTGTACTATTATTCCAGGGCTTGCCCCGCTTAGAGTAAGAAAAAGAAACACTTCCCAGACGAGGCAGTTTAATATAATTTTCATTGCAGCATTTTGTAGAATCCTTTTTTTCTTTTTCCTGTGCTGAGAGAATATTATTTTGAAAAGCAAATAATAAAGCAATGATAGCGGAGAGACAGATTAGTTTTTTCATGTTTAAACCCCAACGAATTAATTCAAACTTAAGGTGAACATTAATGGTTATATTAACGGTTTATACTTTAAAAATTGTCATATGAATTTCTATTAGTCTTTTCAAATTGTCTCAAAGGAATGATTATGAAAAATTTTAACCACAACTATTCACTGTTCACTATTCGTTATTCACTGATTTGTATTACGGCACAATCCTGTAAATCATTCTTGGGAAGGGAATGACTTCGCGGATATGGGATGCTCCGGTTAGCCATTTGACCGTTCGCTCAACGCCAAGCCCGAAGCCGCTGTGAGGCACCGAACCGTATTTCCTCAAATCGAGATACCACTGGAAAGCCTCGACAGGCAGGTTATTTTCCTCGATTCTTTTAAGCAGTGCATCGTAATCGTCTTCGCGCTGGCTGCCGCCGATTAGCTCTCCTGCTTTTTCGGGACCGAGCATGTCCATCGCAAGAACGGTTTTGGGATTTTCCGGGTCACGCTTCATATAAAATGCTTTTGCTTCGACGGGATACCTGTGAATAATGCAGGGCTTATCGAAATGCTCCATGATTGCCTCCTCCTGCACTGCTCCGAAATCCTCGCCCCAGGGGAATGGGAAAATGTCAACTTCCTCCCCTTCGACTTTTTTCTTCAGGGGAATTTTATCTGCTATTAGCATATCAACTGCTTCGGTATAGCTGATTCTGTAAAAGGGACGCTTTATTATTTCAAGCTTTGTCGTGTCTCTTTCAAGTGTTTCAAGTTCTTGCCTGCATGATTTAAGCACAAAAGCGACAATATATTCGACAAGGTCTTCGGCTAAATCCATGTCGTCATCCAAATCGAAGAATGCTATTTCAGGCTCTACCATCCAAAATTCGGTAAGGTGCTTTCTCGTTTTGGAACGTTCCGCCCTGAATGTAGGCCCAAAAGTATATACTTTGCCAAGTGCCATAGCCGAAGCTTCGGCATATAGCTGTCCTGATTGAGATAAATATGCTTTGCCGAGGTCGAAATATTCAGTCTCGAATAATGTGGAAGTGCCTTCACATGCGTTTGGTGTCAGCAGGGGCGAATCCATCAGCTTAAAGCCGTTTCCGTCGAAGAAATCACGAATTGCTTTCACAACTGCGGCACGTACCCTCATAATTGCGTGTTGTTTCGAGGAACGCAGCCACAGGTGGCGATGCTCGATTAGGAACGAGTCCCCATGCTCTTTCGGGCTTATAGGATAATCTTTCGAAAGCTGAACGACTTGCAAATCCGTTACATCTATTTCATAGCCGCCGGGAGCCCTTTCTTCGGCTTTGAGTTTGCCTTTGATAATTAACGAGGATTCCTGTGTCAGGCTTTTTGCCGCTTCGAATGCTTCTTCGCTCACATTACCCTGAAATACAACACATTGGACAATACCCGTGCCGTCCCTCAAAATTATGAACTGAAGCTTGCCTTTGCCCCGCATATTGTAAACCCACCCCCGCAGAGTAACTTCCTCACCCACTGCTTTCGACAATTCTTCGATTGTCAGATATGACTTATACCTCGACATTTAGGCCTGCAAATAATAATTAAAAATTAAATTACAAAAATACGAAGAAATGTGTTTAATAATGAGTTAAGTAATGAAATTAAATCGCAAAAAGTAAAGGCAAAACTTATACCAAAAAAATTAAATAAATTTAATTTTTTATTTTTTTTTTGTATGAGATTTTATTATATTAAAAGAAAAAAACTAAAGGTGCCTTATGAAACCACTCGCAAAGATTGTTATTTCTTTCTTTTTTCTCTGTATCTTATCTT